>NZ_BSSF01000006.1:0-222575 GCF_030268985.1 Microbispora sp. NBRC 16548 | reverse complement strand
CGACGTGCGCGAGCAGACCGGGCTGCCGATCGTCACCGAGGTCGTGGACGCCCACGACGTGGCGCTCGTGGCGTCGTACGCCGACATGCTGCAGGTCGGCACCCGCAACGCGCAGAACTTCGCGCTGCTGCAGGCCGTGGGCGCGGCGGGCAAGCCGGTCATGCTGAAGCGGGGCATGACGGCGACCATCGAGGAGTGGCTGATGGCGGCCGAGTACGTCGCCCAGCGCGGCAACCTCGACATCGTCCTGTGCGAGCGCGGCATCCGCACCTACGAGCCCGCCACCCGCAACACGCTCGACATCTCGGCGGTCCCGGTCGTGCAGCGGCTGTCGCACCTGCCGGTGATCGTGGACCCGTCGCACTCCGGGGGCCGGCGCGACCTCGTGCTGCCGCTGTCGCGTGCCGCGGTCGCGGTCGGGGCCGACGGCCTGATCATCGACGTGCACCCCCACCCCGAGCAGGCCCTGTGCGACGGCCCGCAGGCCCTGGTGAACGGCGACCTCGACGACCTCGCCGCCGTCATGCGGGACTTTCCCCCGCTGCTCGGCCGGCGCCAGACCACCGCACATGACCTGCGGCAACCTTTGTGGGCGAGCGCCGCCACCGGCCAACCGGTCACGCCGAGGTGGCCAGGGGATTTGCGGCAGCAGGCGATCGGGCCGTCGGCGGGCGCCCTGAGGTGATCACCCGACACGCTCGCCATCTCCCGCACAGGCCCAAGTCGCGCCCGGCGCTGCTGATGGTCGTGTGCGCGGGCACCATGGGCACAGTCATGGCCGACACGATCGCCGCCACGCTGGTCGTGCCCCTGCTTGACACCGATTTCACCGGCCCACATGTCCGCCAGACGCAGCTGCAGTGGGTAGTAAGCGCGTTCGCCGTCGCGCTCGCCGCAGGCCTGACGACGGGCGGGCGCCTTGCCGATCTGCTCGGCCGACGCCGCCTGCTGGCGATCGGCCTGGCCACGTTTTCCGCTGCCGCAACCATGGCGGTCCTCGCGCCCACCCTTCCCATCCTGCTTATCGCCCGGGCTGTCCAGGGCCTCGGGGCCGCCGCGATGGTCCCCGCGTCCTTAGCGTTGCTGATCGGTGAGATCGCTCCTGAGCATCGCTCGCGGGCGATCGGCGTCTGGAGCGCCGCCGGCGGGCTGAGCGGGGTCCTGATGCACACAGCCGGCGGCTGGCTCGGTGGGGCCGCGGGATGGCACGTGCTGCTGGTTCCCAGCGCGGCGGGCGCCGCGGTGCTGCTGGTGGCCACGGCCTGGATACCGGACCGAGGCCCTGGGCAGCGGGGGAAAGTGCCCGATCTCGCCGGGGCCATGCTGTTCGGCATCGGTGTCACTGCCATCCTGGCGGCTCTGGCTAACGGTCCAGTCTGGGGATGGAGGTCGCCCGGGTGTGCCGCGCTCGTCGGCGTCGGGTGCACGTTGCTGAGCGTGACGCTCTGGCGATCAAGCCGCCACCCCAACCCCGCAATCGAGATCAGCCTCTGGCGAGCTCCGCTGTTCACACTGGCGGGTGCGGTATCGGGACTCTACGGGATGATCTCCATCCCGCTCCTGGCCATCGGCCCTCGTTACCTGAACCAGATGTGGTCCTACTCGCCGGCCATGGTGGGGCTGGCAATGGCCCCTCTATCCGCGGGAGTCTGGATCGCCAGCCTGATCGCCGGGCGCCTCAGCAAGAGGCCGACCGGTCCGCGCCCCGTCATCTACGGCGGAGCGGTGACCATCGCCGGGTCAGCCGTCTTGCTGATCGCGACCGCGATCGGCAGCCCCTCACCGCTGCCACAGGTGTGGTTGCCCGCTGCGGCGACGCTTGGCCTCGGCTTCGGCGCCGTGAACACAGGGGCATCCGTGGCATGCGCCCTATCCAGCCCACCCGACGCGTACGGGGCGGCCGTCGGCGCGAACATGACCACCCGCCAGCTGGGCGGAGCACTCGGCATGGCCACGGCCGCCCTACTGATCGATCAACGAGCCTCAGATGACGGGCCGATAGCCGGATACATCACGGTGATCGGCATGTGTATCGGCGCAGCCATACTGGTCGGCTATCTATCCCTGCTGATGCGGACCGTCCGGCCCAGCAGGAGCGGGGTCCGCACAGCTGACGGCCCCGCCCCCACAGCACCTCACCGTATGCAGCCGCAGTTGTCTCAGGACCCGCTTATGGCCTTATACATGGCAGTCACCGAATTCGTTGAGACCGCCACCGCCCTGGCCCACCCGACTCCGTCGCGGACCAGCCAGCAGAGCCACCAGTCCGCCCACGAGTGGCGGGGCCGCGCCCTCCGGGCTACAGCAGACAACCTCATCCGGAGACCAGGACCGGCCGAGGTGGTAGACGTCCTGGGAGCCAACATCCCCTGATCACCTTTAGGCGAGGAGCCGAGACAGGTGCGCATGACGGTGCTCGATGTGGACCAACTCGTCCCGCCCTATCACGCCTCTCCCGTCCCCCCATCACGCATTCGAGGTCGCTCCGGGCGAATGTGCAGGACGTCCTTCGTGTGCCAGGCACACTCAAACGCGAACAACGGGTCGCGCTCCAGCCCGTACCCATCCCCCCAACCGATCTGCCCATGACCAGCAGCCACGATGATCTGATCGTCAGCCACGTCATCCACATCGGTCGCCACGTGAAGCACGACCGGGGCGTCATCCGGCAGACCCGCAAGCGCCGCCCGGATCTGCCCAGCAGTCCACGCCCGGCGCCCCTTCGCATCCGTCACCGTCTCCCACGGCACGACCGTCGTCCGCGCCACATCATCACTCACTGCACATCTCCCATCCGCTCGACCACGCCGCGCCCATCCTCCAACAACCACAGTTGTGGGAGACAGCGTTGGACGCGGCGATTGGCATCCGGCTTGACAGTGAGATGGCCGAGGAGGAGCTGCGCCGCCTTACCTACACGCTGGTCCCTCCATCGGCGCCCACGTCAATGTTCCAGGCCTGCCATCTCGCCCGGCACGTCAAGGCGGCATTGCTGCATACGCGCAGCCGAAGACATCGCGGATGAGGCGGGCGTAGACCTGGACGGCGAGTTGCTATGGGGCAACGGGCCTGGCCGGGTTCTGCGGGCCCCCTCCAGCGCCGTCGAGGAGGCCGACATAATCCCATATGAGACCACCGCCGACTACGCCGCGGCGGTGGCGGCATACCTGCGCTCGACCAGCCGGACTCGGCGGCACCCGCCGACAGCAGCAGTGCGCAGGCGCGCATCCGGGTCAACGCAGAGACGAGAACGACGCGTGGGGATCAGGCGGAACCAGACCAAGCGTGGAAGTCCCCTACGGGGATGGCAACGGCGAGGGCGGACGCAGTGAGATCCCAGGCTTGAGGCGCGGACAAAGCCTCGTCGCTGAGCTCCTGGCCGTCGACGAGCAGATCACGGCGACCGACGGTGGCGACAAGGAGCTCCTCTTCGGCGTTCGCGAGGCCGGGACAAACGGTTAGTGCGAGCCGTAGGCACCGACGGTGCAGCGCCCCGTCGGTCACAAGGTGCCCCTGCGCGTCGGCGATGACTTGTGCACGCGTCGGAAGCGTCAGGCCACATACCTGGCACAGCCATTCCTCCTGGCAGCGCCGTAACCGCTCCAAGTGCAGGAACTTCCACCAGGGCTGCCCGTGCAGGACCGGGGTGACCCACGGGACCGGCCGGCCGTCCACGCGTGGGCGTGGCCAGCCGGCCGGGCATGCGTCCACTCCGCTAGCTGCCGCCAGTTCATCTTGAAGCCGCCATACTCGTGACGGCGGCAACGTGTCAGTGCTTATTGCGCTCACGACCCGTGCTCTCGCCTGAGGATCCGTACACCGCCCTTAGCCCTCCTCAGCTCGTTGGCTCTGCTGCCGACCGGCTTCACGTCTCTGCTCCAGGTCGTAAAGCTGGTGCTCCTTCAGGGCAGTCCGTCGGCGGTTGTAACGCATGGTCGTGTCCACCGACTGGTGCAACGCGATCTTCTGGACCACGTCGGGCGCGACGTCGTCCTCAAGCAGCTCAGTGATTACGGTCGTGCGAAGCCAGTGCGGCGTGAAGGACTGGGCGCGTTCCCGTGGAATTCCGCCAGCGATGGCGGCGGCGGTAAGGCCGGCATTCACCCAGTCGCGGTCGATCGGGCGCCCGTCGGCCTTGGTGAACAGCAGGGCACTGGCCGGACGACCCACGATCAGCGGTTGCAGCGTCTGGAGGGCCAGCCCGGACAGGGGGAGGGCTTCTTTTTCTCCGCCCTTGTTGCGGAACTGGACGGTCACGTGCTCGCGGCCGTCGTCGTCGAGGACGGTGCGGATGTCGCCGACAGTCAGGGCGGGCAGCGCGCCGACGCGGGCGCCGATCCCAGCCAGCAGAGCGACCGCCGCGGCCCGGCCCGGCTGGCTGCTCGCGAGCCGGGAGATCCCCTCCCTCAGTTGGAGGGTTTCCTCCCGGGTCATCGCGGGGGTGGTGCCGCGGCGGGAGACGGCGGGTGTGTGAATGTCGGCCGCGGGGTTGTGCGCGATCACCTTGCGGCGCCGGGCGTAACGGAAGAGAGACGACAGGTTGGCGCGCTGCTTGGCCAGGGTCGCCGGTCCGAGGGGCTTGCCTGGCGTGCGGACCCCGACGGCGAGCGTCCCGGTGGCGGCGGCGTCCCGGTAGGCGATCAGGTGGTCCTCGCTGACCTCCAGCAGCGCAACCGGCGGCTTCAGAGTCTTCAGCCAGCGCAGAAACGCCGCGAGCACCTGCAGCCGGGTGCGGCGGGTCGCGACGGAGGCGCTGTCCCTCAGCCAGGCGGCGACGACCTGCCAGGTTGCTCGGTCCAGGCTGTCGACCAGGACGACGTCGTCGCCGGCGACTTCTCCACCGTCGCCGCGGCGCCACCGAGGGCGCAGGCCGGGGATGTCCCCGACGCTGAAGACCAGTGGCGCCGGCGGTGGTGCGGCGTCTGTCGGCTGAGTCGGCGGCTGGCCGGTGCCTGGCGTCGGAAGGACGGGCCCGGGTGAGGCTGGCGCGGCGGGACGCTGACCCGGGCGGTAGATCGCCGTCGGGGTGAGCGCGGACGGCTCCACCTCACCGTCCTGGTCATGCTGCCCGGCCGTCACACGGCACCTTCCTGAATGAGCGCGGTCAGCTCACGCTCACGGCGCACGTCCGCCTCGCCGCTCGGGTGTCGACGGCAGACCACCCGAAGCCTGCCCGCGCCGTCGCTGCGAAGCGCCCAGTTGGCCACGAGCGGATGGTCGAGGAACGCCTCCCAGGTGGGGTCGGGGCTGCGCAGGTGCCGCTCGATGGAGATGGAGACGTCCATGGCCGTACGCGGGTTCTGCAGGTCGGGGAAGTGCTCGCCGAGCACGTCGACGACTCGCTGGGCGTAGGCGGCCCGGGCCGCGCGCTCTGCGCCGGGTGTCTGGTCGTGCACGGGATTCCTTTCGATATGGGACTGGCTGCCCTGAGGCAGGAGCTCATGCGCCAAGTAGTCTCGGCGCCGGGATGGGCCAGCCCGCCACAGGCATCGCGTCGGCCGGGAGCCCTTCGCGAAGTGCTGTCGCGTTATCAGTCCAGGTCGTCCGGCCCGAGGTGAGGATCGCGTCGCAGCCACGCATGGCTTGCTGCGCTCGCCGGTACTCGGGGGTGAGCGGCACGCCGACATAGGCCAGGACGTACCCGTCGGGCAGCGTAGGGTCGACCACCCGGCCGTCGGCCTCGGCGATGCACCAGGCGTGATCGAAGCCCAGCGGCTCGTGAGGTGTGAGGGCCATGCCCTCCACGTAGATGAGCCCGTGCTGCTCAGCATGGGTCAGTGCGGTAGCGAAGCACATGCCGGGCGGGCCCGGCTCCACGTGCGCTGGACGCGGCCCCGGGGCGAAGCTCCGGCCGTGGGTGAGGAGAAGGGCAGCGAAGCTGGGATGCCTCCAGTCCGCGCGCTGCGTCTTGTAGGCGCTGGCCCACATCCCGGCGTGGGCGGCGATTCCATCCACTAGGCGCTGCAGCGGGTCATCGTGGTGCATTCAGCAACCTCCTGAAGGAACGTGGTGAGTCCGCGTACGCGCCGCGCGGCCGCGGTGTGGCGTGCGTGCCATCGGCAGACCCCTGCCGCAAGCGAGTCGGTCCGGAGCGCCTGGCGCCGCTTCATCGCTGGCGGGACTGTCGTGGTCCAACTCGCTGATCCTGCCCATCACGGTTCCTCCTGGATGGCGCGGACGGTGAAGTGCGGGCCGTCGTGGAAGCTGTAGTCGGCTGGCCAGCCGTCCAGGTCATCTGGGTGGCCGCCGGCGGCCGGACGCCAGATAGCGACCTCAGGCGCGTGACCCTGCGCTTCTTCGGGGCTGTCGAAGACGCCCAAGACTCGTCCCTGGCCATCTGAGAGGCGGTACAGCATGATCAGTCTCCGTTGGGGTTCGGGGCGCTTGTCGCCGACTCGAGGAGGACAACAGCTAGCGCGGCAGGATCGGCCATCCCACCGTGATCGCCGCGGGGTTCGCCCAGCGAGCAACGCTCTTGAGGTAGTACACCGAGTCGTGCGGGTCCCACACGGGCTTCCCGGGCCAGGACTGGAAGGTCTCCAGCGCCTCATGAACGGCGAACTCCACCACGGCCGTACCAGCGACCAACAGCATCGCCGCCGCGGGGCTTTGGCCCTCCTCAAGATGGCGCAGCGCCCTGTGCGGAAAGAACGGGACCGCGATGACGCTCTGATCGGTGAGGTAGGGCGACGACGTCGGGTCCATGTTGGGCGGCGATCCGGGCCGGGAGCGATCCGCGCAGGCGATCAAGAGATTTCCGCGGTTCTCCGCGAATGCGAACTGGTCGATCTCGTGGCTCGTGTGCGGGTGAAGCCAGCGCCCTTCCAGATGCCAGCCCGCCTCAGCAAGCTCCAACCACACCGGGTGCCACGGATTCCACTCGGCGTCCTCCAGGCCAGTACGGCGCTTCATGGCACATGGCTGCGCCAAGCCCATAGTCGCCTCCGGGCTCTGCCAGACCTGAACCCGGTGCCCGTCGCCGAATTCAACCGTGACCGTCGCGATGTGCGCTCCGAGCGGCTGGCCAGCCCAGGTGAAGTCGTTGAGCAGCCAGGCGGTCAGCAGGGCGCAGACGTGGTCCTGCCATGCGGCGAAGTCGAATCCGGCCGGGTGCCGCATCTCGTTCAGAAGGGGCATTCGCAGGCATCCTCAGTGCGTCTAAGCCGACCGCTGCGTCTTCGGCGAAAGAAGGTCGGTCCGCACCCGTTCGATCTTGGCGACCGCTTCAACAGCCTGCCGGCTGGGATGGTCGATCTCGGCAAGGCCATGATCGGCAGCTTCCGCCCCAGAGGCGAACAGGGGAACTGGCGAGCTGTAGTCGATGACGGCCTGGGCATCGTCAACTCCCATCACGCCTTCCAAGACAGCGACCCGCAGCGCCAGCAGGTGGTCGCCGTCGTGACAGCCCGCCCACCCCGCGCATACGCGCCCTGCCGCCGATGCCCGGTCTTGCTGGTGGCAGAGGAACACCTTCTGAGGCTGGGCGATGGTTGGCGCGTCGTAGCGGCGCAGCTTCTCGTACTCTTCCCGGTCCCAGATCCCGGAGGGAACATCCCGGCGATAGGGGCACGTCAGGCAGGGGCGCGGCGCAGGCGGCTTCATCCTTTTAGCCATAGGATCAGCGCCCCGTTGGGCTGTCTTCGGTGACGAGACGGTAGCCGGTGCTGGTGGGCCACATGCGGCTCAGGCAGGATCCGCACCTTGTTGCCGCGGGTGTCTCGAACACCTATGGTGCCGCGGTCCAGAAGTCGCTGTGTTTCGGTCGGGTTCGTCAGCACGGTGCAGTAGGCGTGGACGGAGTCTACGGAGTCGACCCGAAGGGTACGGCCTGCGCATCGGCGGTCGTTGTCGGCCCACACCTGGTCCGGCTGGACGCCGCCCGATTCGGCGTTCGAGGGGAGTTCATCGGTCACAGGCGCCATCGTCCTCTCTGATCAATTTTGTCCCGTCTTCTTCCAGGGGCGTGCCCACCGCGGCTACCGCCCGGTGCAGGCGCGAATCGCGACTACCGGGCGATGCAGGGCGATTGGAGGCGCCGGGGCTGGCTTCCCATGGGTCCGCAGGAGGCGTAGGAAGGCTCGCCGAAGGCGACCGCGCGTAGCGCGGCGTGGCCTTCCGAAGCGGGGCGGACCCATGGGAGAGTCCCGGTGGCGCCGCCTGAGGCACCGGCGCGACGTTTATCCCCGGTCACGGAATCCTCAGCAAGGCGTCGTTGATGCGCTGTTCCCGCGCTTCATCGTCGGCAGTGATCAGGTCGGGGAGCCGGTAGCACGCCAGGCGGACGCGGCCGGGGTGGTCTCGGTCGGCCTTGACCCGCCAGTTCGCCACGGCCGGTGCGTCCACGATGACCTCCAACCAGTCGCCCGGCTTGAGGGCATGCTTGCGGATCGCGTCCGAGACGGTTTCGGCGGCATACGGGTCGGCCCGGAGGCCGGGGAACTCCTCTTCGAGGACGGCCATGACGGCGGCTACGTAGCTCGCGGCCGCCGTCTGCCGACGAGTGGCAATCACCGGCCGACCTCGCTCGCGGCCATATCGAGGCCAGCGCCCGTCACCCTGTACGCGCTCAGGGCAACGTCGCCCGAGTCGCTCCATCGGCCGTCCGCCTCACGAATACAGATGCTCATAGCTCTGTCCGTCCTCTCTGGGCAAGTCCGCCGGCCCCGGGAGGTCTCCCGGGCCGGATCGACGTCGATGCTCACGGAGAACCCCCGTTCGGGGGTCACGTGATGAGCGTGTGGGCGATGGCGATTGCGCCGATGGTGGCAAGGGTGAACACCAGCGCGAAAAGGATCATGTTTAGGGGTGTGGGGCGCACGGCCGTTCTCCGGGAGGGTTAGGCGCCAGGTTTCTGGCACTGCAAGCGCCAGGTTTTGTCACAACGAACGACGAGTTCTGGCAGTAGAAGCGGCAGGTTCTGTCACTGGCCGCTCGCCGCTCTCGATGGTGGTCCGAGCGTCAGCAGAATTCGTAGTCGGCGAACGGGACGCCACGCTCGGCGCGGAAGGACACCGCCTGGCGGGGCCACAGGTGCCCTTCGCCGGGGCCGAGATCGGCGGGCCGCTGGGTCGCGTCAGCCAGGAAGTTTTCGACGGGCTCCTCATAGCCTGACTCGGCCATGATCTTGACGTCTGGCCGGGACAGGTACGCGGTCCACGCCGCGACCGTGACTAGGCCGAGGTCTGGGTGGGCGCGGAACAGGAACTCCTTCCCGCCGACATGCTTGCCGATGTGCAGGCCCTCATCGTCCTGCGGGGTGTCAGGGGTGACGGCGTAGTAGTTGATGCTCACGGCGGGCTCCAGGTCTGGTTGGGGGATGGCCGCAGGAGGTCATGCCGAAATCCTTGTCGGTCCGCGTGCGTAGCGCTACCGTGACGGTAAGGCGCAGCCTGGACCATTTCAGTAGTCGAGTGTTCTCCGCGAATGGGGCGTCGCGACAGGAAGTCCGCCCCGGTCCGGCAGTGCCGCAGGGCGCCGCACCCGCCCGGTGCCGCACCGCCTGGGACGGCCGGGCCGCGGGGCACACGCCGAGGGGCCGCACCAGCGGCCCCCGCCGCCGGCCGTGGCCCCGCTTCAAGATCATCCCTTCCCCTTCGCTCGACGCGCCTTCCTTTGCGCTGCTCTCTGGATCATTTCACAGAATCTGAATTCTGCGAAACACTTCTCCATACCTATTGGTTATGAACGCTCAACGCTCAACTGTATTCGCGTTCAGCGTCAACCCACTAGATTGATCAGCGTGATGACACCCGCCGACCAGGGATCCGCTCCCGACGCTCCCGAGGACTCCAAGCAGCTGCGCTGCCAGAACCCCACCTGCGCGGAGCTATGGGACACCGACGGCCAGCCCCGGCCTCTCGCCGCCTATTCCGGCACCGGGCGGCGGCCGCGGTACTGCAGCCGCCGGTGCAACAACGCCGCCAGCAACGCGCGCAAGCGCCAGGGCGAGGCGCGGCTCAGGGAGCTGCAGGGGCGGTTCGGCGCTCTCGTCAGCGAGCACGCGCCCGCTCTCCAGACGCTCACCGACGCCGTAACCGCCGAGCTTCGCCTACTCGAGCAGCTACAAGACGTGCTGCTCGCCGAGCAGGCCGAGCGTGAGCGGGAACTGGCCGACGAGCGCGCGGCCGCCGCCGACGCCGAGCAGCGCGCGGAGGCCGCCGAGCGTCGCATGGCCGAGGCCGAGCGACTAGCGGCCGATGCCGAGAAGCGCGCCCGAGCCGCAGAGCGACGCGCGGCCACCGCGCAACGCGAACAAGAGGAGGCCGAGGAGCGGGCCGAACGCGCCGAGCGGCGCAGCTTCGCTGCCCAGGAAACCGCCGCACGTGCGACCGCCGACCTCGTCGACGAGCGCGAGCGACGCGAAGCCGACCGCAGGCAGCACACCACCGACCTGGAACGCCTGCGACAGCAGTTCGACCGCGACCGCGACGACGCCCGGGTGCGCATCGCCGAGCTGGAGCGCGAGCTCGCGCTGGCGCAGCAGCGTCAGGCAACGCTCGAGGAACGCAGCAACGCCCTCGATCACGACCTGGCCAGCCTCCGGGAGGAGCTTGCCGCGGTCCGCCAGCGGCACGACGAGCAAGTCGCCGACCTCACCCGCCAGCTGGAGCAGGCACGGCAGGACGAGAGCGAAGCGCGCGACCTCATCGTGGTTAAGAACAGCGCGCTGGCCGACGCCGACCGGCAGGTGGAACAGGCCCAGGCCGAGCTGGCGGCCGCGCGTGCGGCCCAACGGGCGGCCGAACAGCGCGCCGAGGCCGCCGAGCGCGCGTACACGGACGGCGTGCAGGGCATGCTGGCCGAGCTCACCCGGCGCCTACCCGTCGCCGATGACAACCTCACGCCGGGCACCGCCGATGCCGCAGACGGGATAACCGACGATCAGGAGAAGAGGCCATGAGCCGCCTCGTCACGGGCACCCCGCCTCCCGAACGGCACAACAGCGCCACTGGCGCCGACGACCGCAGCCGGCGATCACCTGCTGGGCAGGTGCGATCCCAGGACACCGAGGAGAGCGCTCGCCCCCCAGCTCTGTCGGCGACGACCTCGCGCACGTGTCCGCCGCTCAGCACCCGACCCGCCGCGGAGGCGACCGTGACGGACCGAAACGCCGGCGACCTACCGGCCTCCCCTGATCCCTGGTCGACGGCCGCCGACCAGGCGCTGGCCCAGGTCTACTCCCGCATCCCTGAGGTGGCCTGCCAAGGGCTGTGCGCCCACGACTGCACCGACGACATCGGCATGGGGCCGCGGGAACGTCAGCGACTGCGCCGGGCCGGCGTCCAGATGCCACCGCGTGAACAGGCCAAGGAACGCGCCGCCGCGCACGGCCCCAGCCCCTGCCCGGCACTTGCCGACGGCCGGTGCACCGCGTATGAGGCGCGACCGGCGATCTGCCGTATCTACGGGGTGACCGAGGGCCTGCGGTGTCCCTACGGCTGCCCGATCGCCTCCCGCCGTCCGCTGACCATGGCTGAGGGTTTCGCACTGGTGGACGCCGCGGCTGCGGCCGGCACCGCCCGACAGCCGATGAACGTGAAGCAGGCCGAGAATGCGCTACGGGCCGCACCCGGGGCGCGGATCCGCGCCCGGCAACTCCGCGATCAAGCGAACCGTCGACAGGCGGCGGGCCCGCAGAGGGATCAAGCCGCAAGACGAGACGAGCCGATGGCCCTCCCCTGGTACGAGCCCCAGAGCGACTGATCAAGCGCGCAGCTGACCAGACTGCCGCTGCTTCCGGCGGCCTGTGGTCTAGTCGAGCACCGCGGTGACGAACCAGCCCTCGTACTGGCGCCGCACCTCTATGACCCCCTGCCCCCGAGTAGAGGAGGCCCGAACCCGGTAGTGATAGACGACGTGGTCGAGCGGGCCGGGGAGGGGTTCGCGCCACCATGGCCGCGTGGACTCCCAGTCTTCGAGCACCTTGACGACCGCGTACTGCCGGCCGCGCCACTCGAAGGAACGGGGCCGGCCGTCCTTGGCCATGACCATGTCGCAGGGCTCGTTGTACACCCGCACGGGGTCCAGCATGCACCGTGTGCCTGGTCACCGTAGCGTTGGCCTCGCACTCTTCAGGCATCACGGCGAACCGGCCGGAGACGCGCTCAGGCGGGAGGGCGGGGGACGCGGTCAGGAGGGTGGCTGGGCCAGCAGGATTCCGGCGCCGAGGGGAACGGCGACGGCTGGGATGCGGATCGGTATCTTCCTCTCGCCGATCTTGAATCCCTCCATCCCCCCATCGAGGGCCCAGGAGCTGACAGCAGCCCCGCTGGCCGTCGCCATGCAGACGCAAACCAACCAGACCCTGGAAGGGCGGCAACCATGTCCGACACGCAACATCGCAGGGGCGGCGGCGTGGCCGCCACCGCCTCGGCCCGGGGTGGGAAGGATGCGAGCAAGGACACGCTGAGCATCGGTCTGCAGGCCCGCAGCCGGTTGCTGGCCGTTGCACTGGATACCAACGCGCTGGGCCGGGGCCGGCCGCATCTGGGCAATCTAACTACGCTGGCCGCCCGGCTGCAGGTGATCGGCCTGCCGGTGTGGGTGCCCGAGCCGGTGGCGTGGGAGTGGGCGCAGCACATCGGAGAAGACTGGCAGGCGGCGTTCGGCACCACGGCCCCGTCATGGCGGCAGCTCGCCGACGCCGGATTGACCGTAACGCCCCCCGCATCCCCCTATACCGACCAGAGTGCCGTCCAACGCGCGTTTCTGGAGGCCCTGGCAAAGATCGACAACCTGACAGTGGTGCCACTGTCGGCCGACAGCGCGAAGGAGGGGCTGAAGGATCAGATCCTGCAGCGGCCACCCGGGAGGCGCAAGGACGGTGTGAAGACCGGGGCGGCAGACTCGGCCTGGTTACGGGACCTACAGCGTGCGGCCCAGGGAGATCTGAGCCGGGTCCTGCTGGTCAGCGCCGACGGCGACATCAAGCGGGCCTGCCAGGAATGGCAGGTGCCCACACCGCTGATGAGAGGCTGGGGGCAGCTGCTGGAGACTCTGTTCACCTTCACTCTCGATGACTCCGACGCCACCGTGACGCGCTTGATCGTCGCCTACCTCCGGCGCCGGCTGTTCGAGGATCCGCCGAGCGGTTGCGGCTTCACCGTGACCGCCGACCCCCGCCAGCTCGCCGCCCTCGTCGAGGACCCGCTGGACCGCGAACCCGACAGGCATCTGATCTCGGCTGAGCTGACCCATCTGGACCACTTGGCCGGCGTCATCAACGTTAGCGTTCAAGCGCCTGAATCCTCGCCGGCCGCGCCGCCCGGCAACGGATCTAGGAGGCCGCCGACGCAGGCGATCACTCATACCGCCTTGGCGAGGGTGTTCTTTCTAGGAACGGCTGAGTTCCTTTACCGCGAGGACGAGCGCCTGTTCACCTGGCGGGAGAGCGACATCCTGGTCCGGGTAGATATGGCTTTTGAGATCCAAGACGGAGGCGCGGTCACCAGCGCCGAGAGCGTGCGGGAGGCGGCGGTCTATCGATCCACCGAGTTCGGCGAATCCTCCGAGGCGCTGGAGGCGGTGTGTGAGGCGCTGAGTACCGTCCCGCTGCTGCGCTTTCCCGACCGCTGGCAGGACGAGGAAGAGGCGGTCACCATTACTGGGCCCGGCGGGGTGGAGGTCTACGTCGAACTCGAGCGCAACAGCTCATGGCGCGCCTGGACGCTCACCGCCGTGGTGGGTGATGACCCTGCCGAGTTCGCGGAACTGACCTGCGAGCCGGACGAGGACGTGATCTTGGATGCTTCCGGCGCAGGCCTTGGCCTGACCGACTATCCCTTCGTACTGCGCGTGTCCGGCGGACCGCTGCCACACGGGAATCCGGCCTGGGGCCTCGCGGCATGGGTGCTGAGTCAGCTGCCCGTCTGAGCTGTGCACGACTTGATCAGCCACGCTGGGCAGGCAAGCCCGGCCGCGCCGGCCGAGAGCGGGGGTCGAGCAGAGCCTTCAGCGGCTCTGCAGCGCCCCCCAACGCCTTCACATCATCCGTTCCGTCAAGGAGGCGATCATGCTGGTTCTCCCGCCCACCGACCTGCCCGGCAACACCCACCACCTCTCACCGACTAACCCCACCTTCGTTACCGGCGCTGCGCGCTACCGGCTCAGCTGGACCGAAATCGTCGAACGCAGCGATCCCCGCTTCGATGCGCTGACCGAGATCTTCGCGGGCTCTCACCGACCGACCGACACCTTCGGAGTAGCCGGGCTGGAAAGCCAGGAGCACTCCATCCTGTGGCTCGGGCCCGCCGACATCGTGACCCGTTTCGAGGCCAACCCGGCGACCGGTTTCCCCTTCACGGAGCTCAACACGCATGGCTGCTTCGGCGACCGCTGGCCCAACACCGACGCCTGGCTGGACTTCATTCCGGCCACCACCTGGAACGCCGACGGGCAAGGCATCGTGACCGAGTACGCCTTCGACGACGGTGGTCAGGTCGTGGTGTATGAGCTGTTGGGAAGGCCCGCCCTGCTGTCGCAGGGCCGCACCGAGAGCCCGCGCGGGCTGGTGCCGGTAGTGACCTTCCACTGCACCCGCTGCCATTACGAGGGCGACCATCACGACCGGTACATGTCGGCCGGACCCGCCGACCGCAGGGCTGCGTGCCGCAAAGCGCGTCAGCACATGCGACCCGGTCGATGCCGCGGCAGCGAGGCCACCTCCCGGGCCGACATGATGGTCGCCGTCGTCGACCAGGTGGTCGCCGGCCGGCCTCAGCCCGCCGACACGACCGGGCTTTACGCTTCCCGCTGCCAGACCAGCGAGCTCCGCTGTGACGAAGCCCTGGTGCACAGCACCTGCGCGGAAATTCGTGAGGCGCGGAAGCACACTGCCCGGCACCGCATGGCGGCGGGCGCGGCGGAGTGATGCCGCGCCCGTCGAGTGCCTGGTGAAGTACCCCTCGTCGGTGGGCCCGTTGCCCCGGTGGCCCCCGGGGCATGCCGTCACGGCTCGGGTCAGGCGACCTTGATGAGCGGAGCGTCTGCCGCGACCAGCGAGCCGTGCTTGAGCATCGCGCCGATCTGGCGCGGGGTGAGGTCGGGCGGAATGCTCTCGGCTTCGCCTGCGACGGTGATAGGGCCGACCAGCACGAGAAGCTCCTTGCGGCCTCGCAACAGCCCCAGCCACGGGGCCGGGATGTCCAAGGCGGCGGCGCACAGCGGGAGAGGATCGCCGGCGTGGTCAGTTCCGTACCGGATGGCGATCCACGGCGAGGCAATGCCGTCGCGGCCGGCCTCCTCCACGCGGATCGACCAGTTGGCGGCGTAGCCACGGCTTGGGTGGTCAGCGAATCCGTCGGGACGCCACCACTGATGCTCCAGCTGGTTGAGCCAGTACACGGTGCCCAGGCCGTGGTCGTCGACTACCTCTGCGGTGACGAGCAGGACTGGCTCGGCCGACCGCAGTTGGTCATCGAACATGGTCGCCATGACAAGGGGGCGGAGGGTGAGGTCGCAGGCAGCCTCGATGTCGCGGTGGGTGCCTCCTGTCACACACACACGCTGGGCGCCGGACGTGAGCGCGATCAACTGCTTCCACACAAGCCGCGGTGGAGCGCACCGGGCGTGATGCCGTGACAGGTCCTGCACCCACGTGACCGGGTTGAGATCGGGTTCATAGGCGGCGATGACAGCCCGGATCGTGGTGGCGTCGTCGTGCGCATCGCCAGGCTCGCCGCAGGTGCCGCACTCGTAGACAGGTGGCAGCTGGATCAGCTGGCTATTCAGTGACTCCCGGTCGGAGGGGCCCATGCCATGCAGGCCCTCACCCGACAGGAACGCAGCCATCTCCGTGCTGATCACGTACTCGACGGGAGGCTGACCGGTGGCGCGGACCTTGTAGATGGTCGTGTCATCCCGCAGCCGCTGCTGGGCCTGCTGGTACGTCAACCCGTGTGCGGCAGCGTAGGAGCGAACGCGACTCTTGAGGTAGTCGTACTCGACCATGTGTCGTCTCTCCGGCGTAGTCCCACGCACCTCGCCCGAGGACGGGCCGCGCCCGAGCACGGCTAGAGCCACAAGGAAAGGAGAATTGCCGTCTGCCGCATCCCCAGGACGTTCTCTCCTCAACGCCTGTTTCCTGCGTGGGAGGAAAGGCTCAGAGACGGCTCCGCGCCAGCCGTACCACGGACTCTACACCAGACCAGCATCATTCGAAACAATCAGTATGTAACACACGCACGGCCGAGGAGCGGGCTGAACGGGTGCGGGTTGCCGGCCGCCCGGATACCACGCTTGAGCAGCTCGCCCACTCGCGTACCCGCGAGGACCTCGGCCAGGGCGATGAGCAGCCTCCCGTTGAGCAGAGCGACGCACCCAAGCGCCGCAGGAAGGCATGACCCCCGTGCCACTGGCCAGCCTCCGGACGCTCAGGGCCGAGGGCTGTGGCTATCGCGTACATGACCCAGGGTGTGGGCATCCGGCGATGAGCGCAGGGTCTCCTCGCCAGTTTGCGCGGATGTCCTGGCAACTCGCCTGAACCGTACGGGCGAACAGCTCGCCATCCCAGTGATTGATCACTCGCGGCTGCGGAACTCGGATTGGCTCACGGGACGCCCAGGTACGCTCACTCTGCTGATAGCGGTCGGGCTCTACGTGCCGGAGCGAGCACCCCGTGACTGCGAGGAGCTCCGCAAGGGTTTGCGTGCGGGTCGTCTCCTGCGCGGCCAGAACAAGGTGGGCGGCGGCCTCGGCGTCTTCCACTGGGTCGGCGTGAAGATAGGCGACGAGGTCATAGCGGGGTTGGTATAACCCGGCCTCGGGGAACAGCCGTCGTGCCAGGTGATGCAACTGGTAACAGCACACGACGGCCGTGGCGCCGCCGCGTGTGCGCCAGACGCGGCGGGCGAGCGCGAGCGAACAGGCGAAGGTGAGCTCGGGCCACGGCACTCCCACGTCATCACATCCCCGCCGCAGCGCCGCGACGTCACGGGCGCCGGCGTTGTGGGCGACAACCGGTCTGCCGTCGATGAACTTGGCCATCTCGGGCCATGCGTCGGCGAACAGGGGGGCTCGGCCGTACTGCTCGGGGCTCACGGTCTGGCCGCGGGTGGACGTCCATCCGCCGCACCGCAGTCCGTGAAGGCGCTCTCCAGGAGTTCGGACGACCCAGTCCCGCCGCCGGGCGATCCGGCAGCCGACTACCTCCACGAAGCCCAGATGAAGAGGGCTGAGCCGCGTATTGATGCACTCGACGTCGAAGGCCACCCATGAATCGACGCCAGCACCCAACGGGGCCATCTCGTTCTCAACGTCCGTCGTCGGCGGCGCGGCCGTACGGCGGCAGGACCCGCGCGAGGCCGGCGGCGAGCTCGGCGACCTGCTCGGGTGCGAGCCTCGGCTCGCGGGCGCGTACGTACCGCGGGACCTGGCGGGCCCTCAGCAGTGTGAGGCCCTCGTACATGACCGGGTTACGCCAGGACGGCACCCGGGGCCCATGCACGGCAACCAGGCCGCCTACGTCGACCAGACTCGAGGTTGCCCGGCGCACCATCGACTGCACGGCGGCGTGCTCGAACGCTAAGCCACGCAGGGCGAACGCGGCCGTGCGCGAGCCGACCCACAGCGTGCCGCCGACGCCGTGCAGCCGGGTGCGGCGGTGCCATCGCTTACTGTCGAGCACGAACACCCCCGTCGGGCCTATAAGGATGTGGTCGACGTTGGCCGAGCTGTGCGGGATCGCCCGGTCGTGCAAGATGGCGTACCCCTCGAGGGCGAGCGGCGCGAGCAGGCGGGCCGTCGCCCTCTCGCCGGCAGCGCCCTTACGCCATGGGGCAGCCGGGCCGCGGGTGTAGCAGCGGCCGAGGTCCGCCGCGGCGACGGCGAGCGCACCGGCGGCCCCAAACCTCCAGTCGAGCAGGCCGACGACGAGACCGGCAGTTCCGGCGGCGAGGCTGCGTACGGCCAGCCGACGCCGCCGCCCTCTGGCGAGCTCGACACGATAGCGGGTGAGAGCAGAGGCCCCGGCGGCGTTCACCGGATCGCAGGGCATCCCCTGCGGTGTAACGGGGCCGGGCACGTCCACGACCATGCTGGCACTCCGGTAGGCGAGGGTGGGGTCAGGGGTTGCTCTCGACGGTACGCGCCCGCCCCGGCAGGTTCGAGCACTTCCCATTTCCCGAAGAGCGACCGGCCCGGTGCACGGCTGGCACAGGCCGGTGCATGGCCGAACCGGTGCGGTGCGCAGCTCGACGGCCCCTGGGTCAAGCCGACGTGTTGGATTCCGGGCTGATGGGCAGCTTGCGCCGCCGTCGGCGCCGCCTGGCCGTCACGCCCACGACCCCCGACGAGGTGGCGACGGTTGCTGGACGGACTGATCGGCGCGAGGGAGATTGCAACACTGGATAGGCGACCATGAACGCTCCGGTCAACCAGGTTAGGGTTCCGGCGGCGTCCTACCTCGCAGCACCCAGATGTACGGCTGCACTCCAGCGGCGCACACCTCGCCCTCCAAGTCGTTGGCGCTGTAGGTGACGCCCCACCACATGCCCTTCTCGTCGAGCTTGTCCGCGAACTTGCGGATATCCAGCGGGTAGTCCACACCAGAGTCCATCGCCTGCTTTCTCTCCCGTACCTGGAGCCGGCGCATGTCCTCTGCCGACATCAGCGGCTCGTACCAGCAGGGGCGCTGCTTTCGATCGCCGTTGCTCCTGCCGCCGACACCGTTGCCGGACAGGGCTGTGGAGGAATTGCCCAAGTTCAGGCCGGTCGTACGGCTGGTGTGAACGACCTGCCCCCGCGGCCCTATGTCCGAGCCGGCCACCGCGGAGGCAGGGGGAGCGGCAAGCACGCCTCCCACCAGGAGCACCGCCATCAGGATCCTGGGCCTGCGCCACTTTCGCTCCAGCCGGTCGGGGGACCGGGTCATGGTGGACGTGCGGTTTGCGACTGTCGTTTCAGGCAACCTGCTTGACCTCTTCTCGTATCGGCGACTGGACGTTGCCGGAGGCCCAGGTCTCCGCCCAGCTCACGAATGCGTGCATGGTGCGCGCGGCGGCGGATGCTGCCGCGGCTCGCTGCTGCGCCGTAGGCAGGGCCCGCTCCGTCATCGCCCCAAAGTCGCGCCACGACGTTCGTACGGGAGTGGCGAAGAAGCGGACCGGCGCCTCAGGCAGCCGATCGCGCACCCAGCGATGCATCTTCTGCGCGCCGAGGGTGCTGCCCAGCAGGACCATTGCGAGGCCGACCGCTTCAGCAAGTGTGTTGATCTCGGGCAGACGGCACCGGGGAAGCGCGGCCTGCTGCGCAGAGCTCACTCCCAGATCGAGGAGGTCCTGGTGCAGCCCGTCCAGCCGCGTCAGGGTGCGGGGGTCCCACTGCGTGGGGGACCAGTCGAAGCGCAGCAGCAGGGTCTCGGCGGAGTCCTGCCAGCCGAAGTACGCGGCGAGGGTCTGGCAGTAGTCGTCGGCGTCCTTGACAGCGTGCAGCCGCTCCATGTGCCTCGTCGCATCGGTGTGGGCATCGGCGACGGCGAGCCACATTTGCCGTACAGCGGGAGGGGCGTTGACCAGTCGTGATTCTGCGGTGGAGACAGGCATCCGCTCATCCGTTCCAGGCGCCTGCGGTAGCTCGCAGGCAACGCGTTCAAATTCGTCAAGAGGGTTGGAGAGTAAAGATGCTAGCCAAAATCTGTCAAGTCCGATTGTCAAGGCGCGCGTCTCCTAGACGGAAGCGCCACCTCTAGCAGGTCAAACAGAACAGGGTTGGGGTTCGCGCGCCTTGAGGCAGCAGTATGGCTGTCGGTCAGTGTCGAGAGGCGACATGGAAAGGGGGCGAGCCGCAATGCCCACCATCGGCGTCAAGCGGGGGACGCAAGTTGCTCCTCGGCGAACCTCTGCAGGTGGCGTGTCTCAGCTTGCCCTTGCATCCATAGGCTAGGGGCTTATGCCAGGATTTCCCGCCATATATGGTTGATCGCACGCCATTCATGACGCGCAGCGGGAGACTCAATGTTCAATCTCATGGTCGCCGGCTGTCTCGCGACCATGTGGCTCGTGGCCTTGATACGCCTGCCTGGCATCAGGGAATCCAGCAGGCATCTGTACATCTTCATCGCCCTGGTTTCCGGCTGCGTGGTCGTCAGCGTCGAGCAGCCTGCGGTGACGGCGTGGATGATCGAACATGTACATCGGTCTGCGCCCTTTGCCATCGACATGGCCGGCTCCATCGCAGCTATGACAGGGTGCCTGTGCTGGTGCCTGACCCAGCACGGTAGTGACCCGCCGAGATGGCGTCGCGACGTGCAGCGGATTTGGGCACGAGCCACCGTCGTGGTGGCTCTGTTGCTGATTGTCGCGCTGGCGTTCCAGCTCGAAGCGAGGTCAAGTTACGCGGCCATGGGCGCCGGCCATGCCTCGATTCCGCAACTGCTGTGTCTGGCAGGCTATGAGGGCTACCTGGTGTACGCGCTTGGGTCTCAGTTGCTTCGATTTCGTGCCCTGGCGCAGGTCAGCACTTCTCAGCTAGTGAAGACGAGCCTGTATATCCTCTGCTTCTCCTCAGTAGGCTCCGCGGCTCGGTCGATCTACACCATGCTCTACCTGGTTCCACAGGTGCTAGACCTTCCGCAACCTGGCATTCCTTGGTCGGCCTCCTTCAGCTCCACGGTGAACGTGCCCTTTCACGCAATCGGGTTCATCGCGTTGACCATTCCTGCGCTGTCGGTGCCGCTGGAGTACCTGCAGACGCGCCGGTATCTGCGGGCGATCACCCCTCTATGGAAGGAGCTCCGTGGTGCCTACCCCGAGATCGTGCGCATGAGCGAACGCCTGCCGGTACGGATCCGGTTGGTCGCCCAGGTAACGGAGTTGTTCGACGCGCTTTCATTGATGTTCGCTAGCCCAGGCGTCACCAGAGCGCTCCTGGATGCGCGTCAGGCAGCACGCCAGGCCGGTGTGCCCGAATCCCGCGTCGAAGTGGTCGCGCATGCGGCGTCGATCGCCTACGCCCTCCAGCATCGCGCCCACACGGGGGAAGCGCGGCCGGCATCGTGGTCCTACCAGGACCCGCGGGAGGACCTTCCCAGCGCGATCGCCTGGTTGGCCGACGTCGCCACCGAGTTCTGCAGCAACGCCTTCGTCTCACGGTTCGCAGCAACGACTGCGCCCCCGGCTCTGACTGACTAGCAGTGGCATTGGGCACTGCGCGGTAGACACCCAGTTGCCTTCGGCTGCAGGAGGCCCCGGAACTGCTGGGTGAGTCGCGGCGGGGGGAGAGAAGGCTAACGCTCCCTGGTTCAGTGATCACCCGCCATATATGGTTACTTCGCACCATACATGGCGTACAACGGAGGCTTCGATGAGGTGGTCGCCGGAAGCCCGTCCAGCCGTGCGGCTTGAAGCTGCAGGCCACACTCTGCCGCCGGAAAGTCGAAGAGTGATGTGTTGGCGATCTGTCGCAGCACGCTCTACGGCGAGCAGCTTGTGTGGCGGTGGTCTACGCGACTCGTCCCCGCGCCGTTCCCCACGGCGGCGTTCGCCATCGTCCTGACCCGGTGCCCTATCTCATCAGTCCGATCACCCGGCGGAATGAGCCGGGTTGCCAGGCAGGGAGACAGCGTGACCGTTGAACCCAGTACCAGGTGTCCGTGGGCCGATTTCCCTCCAGGGAAGCATGGCACCCCGCCAGCAGACTTACACCGCCGGCACGCGAGCGCGCCGTTGGAGGAGGTGACGCTGCCGAGCGGTGACAAAGTGATGATGCTCGTCCGGTACGACGATGTCATCGCCGCACTCACCTCGCCGGCGAGCAGCCGCCGGCTAGCCCGGCCGGGCCTCCCGCGCATGGTGCAGGGCCCAGGCATCGACGACGTGCCGGGCGTCATCATCAACCTTGACCCGCCGGAGCACACTCGCTACCGCCGGATCATGAGCAGCGTCTTCTCTCGTTCCCGAGTCGAACGCTGGCGCGCGAGCGCCGCGGGCATCGCCAATGAGCTTGTCGACGGCTTCACCGGTGAATTCGATGTGGTCGCCGACTACGCGCTACGGCTGTCCTCGCGCGTCATCTGCCACATAATGGGCGTCCCGCAGGAGCGCCAGGACCAGTTCCATGACTGGACTGATGCCTTCCTGTCGACGTCAGAGGCGTCCGCCGAGGCGCGGCAGGCGAGCTACGGTGCCTTCCTCGGCTATATCGCCGAACTGATCAACTCGCATCGGTCCAACCAGGGGGACGACCTGATCGATCTGTTGATTCAAGCGCGTGACCAGGAGGACCGCCTCACCGAGATCGAACTGGTCAACACCGTCTTCATGCTCTTGGCCGCAGGGCACGAGACGCTTACCACGATGATCTCCCGTGGTGTGTACCGGCTGCTGCTGGCTCACGAGCAGTGGGACGCCCTCGCGGCGGACCCGGACCTGGTCAAACCGGCCGTAGAGGAAATCCTTCGCTTCGACGGTCCGGGCAGCTACGGCCTATTGCGCTTGGCGACCGACGACATCGTGGTCCAGTCCGGTGTCATTTCCGCAGGGCGCGTCGTGCTGCCTAACCCGTACGCGGCCGATCACGATCCGAGCGTCTTCCCGGATCCGGGCCGGTTCGACATCCGTCGCTTCACCACGGCGGGGGCGAGTCCGCACCTCGCGTTCGGGCATGGGCCGCACTACTGCCTGGGCGCGAACCTTGCCCGGATGGAATTGCAGGAGGGCCTGCGCGCCCTGGTGAAACGCCTGCCGAACCTGCGGCCGGTGACCGCGTTGCACGAGGTGGAGTGGACCGCCGACGGTAATCATCGTCCCATCCGGCTGCCTGTGATCCCGGGCTGACAGAAGTGGCACCGCCTCCTGCCTCGTCGGCCCGTTGGTCTTCCTGGGGCGTCAGGATCCGGGCGGAGGCGGTGCCTCGCAGTCACAGCCTGTCGCGGATGAACATTCGCTCGTCGGGGCCCGGATGGATCTCGGAATGCACCCCGAAGATCACCCAAAGGTCGAGCGGCTCACCGGGTTGCAGGACCTGGAACCCTGCACGGCGGTAGAAGACGTCCAAGCCGGGCGTCGGCGGCATCTGTCCGTAGACGAGCATGTAGCCGCAGTGGAAGTACACCTGCGTGCAGCGTTTGAGCATGGTCTCTCCCACGCCGTGACGCCGTTCACTTTCCTGCACGGCGACCGCCTTTACCTTGCTCAGGCCGACGGCGCCGAGCATCAGGATCTGCTGCTGCTCCTTGGCCGAGACGGTGTCCTTGCCCTGCCTCCCGCGCAGATGGATGTTGACCACATTGGACGGCGGGTAGGCGACCAGCGTGCCGACGACGCCGCGGTCGCGGTGTTCCGCGACCAGTACCAGCGAGGCGTTCAGGTATGCCTGCCTCGCATCCTGGGTTGCGAACTGCTCGGCTGTATGCCTGACAAATGCCTCCGAGCCGCCGCGCAGCCCTGCGCGCAGTGCCGCGCCGCTGACACCGCTGCTGACTGCCTCGGCGAGCGCATCTTCGAGCTTCACGCCGGCGAGGGGCACCAGTTCAGCGATCGCGCTGATATCGGGGGCCGCGGCCTGCCGTACGCGGATGTGAGGTCCAACCGCCCATCCGTCGACGAGGTCGCGCTCGAAGTTTCTGGCAGCGATAGGAGCCTTTTCTCTGGCCGCACGTAACCGTTTGCCCTTGCCCACGGTCATCCTTCCGTCGTAGCGAGAGAGGCAGTCCACGCCCGCCCGGCCAATCGAGCGCGAGGTCAACCGGACGTGCCGGTGGCTTGGCGAACGAGCTGGCATTGGTCTCATGTTGAGCCACCCGCCGTCGTCCTGCCACACCTGCGGAGCTCGATACTCCTGAACTCAGGGGCCCGCCGGGACCAGTGGGGGACAGGCGGCGGCCCGACCCCTCCTTGTGAGTCAGCGGAAGCCGATCGTCTGCCGCAGGCAGCGCGCGAAAGCCGTCCTCGTCATGAGGTCCGGCCTGACAAGGCACGAAACAGGCAAGCATCATCGCGGCACGTAGTACGAAGTCGTGGTCTTTCGTCCTACCAGTCAAACCTCTACTCTGATCACCATGACCTCATACGTTGATCCGAGATTCCGTCCCACGCTCTGGCCGGGAGTCGTCATCCCCCTGCCGCTGCTGCAACCGCGGCCGGATGTCGAGGTCGACGGGGACTGGATCGTCTGGCCCATCGGTGGAGGCAGGCACGGCGAACCGGCTGAGCTGCCGGCCGACTTCTACCTGCGCGAGCTGGCGGAGCTTCCGGTCGATGATCTGGAGGCCGCCGCGGCGGTCATGCGCGCGCATGGCCCGTTGTTCGAGCTGAATCTTCGAGACCTTGATCTGAGGTCCTTCGACCGGGACGAGGTCGAGCGGCTGCATGGCCTCTTCCGCTGGGACCCGAACATGGGGAAGGTGTTCGGCTATCACCGGGACGTGGTGAACCTGCACCTGGAACTGGCGCAGGACGCGATCGGGACCTGGCTCGCCTGTCAGCGGCCCGGCGGGCTGGAAGCCCTCGTAGAGCCGGAGATCACCGAGGACCGACTCGCGGGGCTCCAGAAGAAGAACCACGGCTGGCCCGCCTCCCTTGACGAGCTGCAAAAGAGCCTGATCGACGTCCGCATTCAGGACCTGGAGGCCGTCATCAGCGGCGCCCTCAGCAGATTCAGCGTGGGCATCGGCGACCTGTCCGAACGCACGCCCACCGTCTACTCGGTGGCGTTCCTGCAGCTCTACAACCACCTGGTCGAGAACGCGCAGGTCCGCCAGTGCGCGAACGAACGCTGCCGCCGGCCGTTCGTCCGGCAGCGCGGCCGGGCGGAGTACGGGCAGTACCGGACGCAGGGCGTGAAGTATTGCTCTCGGGACTGCGCTCGCGCCCAGGCGCAGCGTGAGCTGCGTCGGCGGCGGAATGGTGAGCAGTCCGGCAGTTCACCGCAAGCCGTGCCGCATGCCGCTGAGTCACCCGAAGCGTGAGCTTCTCTCCCGAATGTCAGAGCGGTTGTCCACAGAGCGTCGTTCGCCGCCGAGATTTCAAGCATCGGCTGTGGTACGGCTAGATCACAGCAGGTAAACCTCCCTACGAGTAAGGCAGCCCATGTCCGAGGTCTTCATGTACGCCGACGAGACCGGCAACCTCGACTACAACATCGCCGGCGGCGGCTCGAAGTACTTCGGCATCGGGACGGCGACGTTCGAGGGCGACCACCACCTCGCGCTGTGGGAAGGGCACCGGCTCCGGCTCGCCCACTCGCGGGCCGGCCTGGCCTTCCCGAGGGGCTACCACGCGAAGAACGACAACCACCGGACCCGGACCGAGGTGTACGACGTCATCAAGGCCCAGGCCCCGCGGTTCGACACCACGTTCCTCGCGAAGGAGAACGCCTACGACTCGGTGCGGAACAAGGGGGACCTGTACCTGTACCGGATGGCGTGGTTCTTGCACTTCAAGGAGATCGCCAAGCAGGTCACCGTGCAGGGAGACACCCTCTACGTCGTGGTGGCGACGCTGGGCACCTCGGCCCGCAAGCGGGCATTCGAGGCCGCCATCAGGGAGGTATGCGAGGACCACGCGCCGTCACGCCGCGACGTGGTGGTCTGCCACTGGGACTCCTGCACGAGCTGGGGCCTGCAGGTGGCCGACTACGGGCTGTGGGCGGTCCAGCGGAAGCTGGAGCGCGGCGACGACAGCTTCATGGAGGCCGTGCAGCCGACACTGCGGACGTTCTTCACACCGTGGGGCACGGCGCAGAAAAAGTAGTGACCAGCTATCCCCGGGGGGAAGAGGTCCCCTGGACCTCTTATCACTGGCCACCGTTAGTACATTCCATCAGGCGGCGCCGGTCAAGCTTCATGCGGGTCGGCGCGGCGTTCTCGTTGCGAATTCCCTCGAGTCTCTTCGCGAAGCGCTGCCCAGCTCATGGTGCAGGAGGGCGTGGCCGGCGTCCGTGACGGGCGGCGGCGAGATTACGAGGCGTCGGCCAGGTCGGGCAGCGGGCTGTTTGGACAGTCCTGCGCGGTGGTCGTCAAGGCGGTCTTCTCCGCAGCGTCGACGGTCAGGCCCCAGTTGATCTTGACGGCGGTCCACTCCGCGATGTACCTGCACCAGGCACTCTCGGACGGGGGCAGCCACTCGGCCGGGTCCTTGTCGGCCTTGGAGCGGTTGGCGCGGGCGGTCACCGCCACCAGGTGGTACGGCTGGTCGAGGTCGTTGGCGTACGCCTCGCGCTGCGCCGGCGTCCAGGCGTAGGCGCCAGAGTCCCACGCTTCGGCGAGCGGCACGAGGTGGTCGACGTCCAGGCTGGAGGCTTGGTCGACGGTGGTGTCGTCGTAGTAGGAGTACCACTGCCCTCCGGTGAGGGTGCAGCCTGGCCCGACCTGTGGAGGTGTGACGGCCTCGGCGATGAGGACTTCGGCCCGGGTGCTGCATCCGTCGTGGTCGGCGTCGATCCAGTGCTTGAACGAGCTGCGCTTGTAGCCGGTGCGGTCTTCGCCGGACAGGGGCAGGGAGGCGATCGCGTCCCACAGCAGGGGCCCGGATCGATGATGTCGGTCCGGCGCGGACGCTGAGGTACGGGCGACGGGGGCTGCGGCCATCGCCGGGCTGAAGGCGGCGCCCAGGGTGAGGGTCAGCGTCGCGATGGCGGCCAGGAGTGCACGCCTGGTGCTCATGGGGCTCCGATCGAGGATGGCGGTCAGGGTCACCGATCGATACGGAGAGTAGTTATGCGCAACTCTGAGTGAGAACTATCAGTCCGGTGACACTCCGGAGCAGACCGAGGCAGGCGGAGGCGTCGCAGCACGCCGGATCCTTGTTGGGGTCACAGGGCCGGCATGTCGTGAACCCATGAGAACGCGAGGCCGTCTCCTCTGAGCCAACATCCCCAGCCCCAAGGGAGAGCACGTGCTCCGTCGTTTCCTGGCCGCGAGCGCGCTTGCCGCGTCCGCTCTCGTCGCCCCCGCCGCGCTGGCCATACCGGCCGACGCGTCCGTCCCTTCTGCTGCCACGTCGGCCGCGGCGAGCTGCTACAAGCGGGTGGGCAACCACTGGGCCTGCATCACCCCGGGCGCCTACTGTCCGGCCGTGGCCCACGGGAAGTACGGGTATGCCAAGGTCACGAACAAGCGCTACAGGTGCAGCTACTACAGCAGCGACGGTCGCTGGCACTGGAAGCGCGCCTACTGACCGGCAACGCAGTGGACGGCCCCCGCGCCGGTGTGGCGCTGGGGCCGGACCCGGGTGGACGGCCTCCAGGGCGGCGTGGCGTCTGGGGGCCGGTCGGCTGAGGTACATCGCGGGGATCGGCCGGGTCGCGACGAGCGCGACGTGACGATCATGGCGCGAGGGCGTGGCCGGAGTCGGTGTCTCCGTGGCGGAGGCCGCGCACTCCTTAATGTACCTAGGTACGATAACGGGTATGGCAGGAATCGAACGGGTCACCGCGCCGACGCTGGACGTCCTGGAAGAGCTCCTGCGGGCTCACCAGGAAGGCGAGAAGCTCCACGGCTGGGTGATCATGAAGCGGACCAAGCGCGCCGGACCTACCGTCTATCGGGCCCTCGACCGGCTCGAAGACGCCGGCTGGATCAGCGGCGAGTGGGAGGAGTCCCCGGACGACCCCGCCCGGCCACGCCGCCGCTTGTACGAGCTCACCGGAATCGGCGTCCCAGCCGCCCGCGCGCTGCTCGCCGAACGACGGCCTACGGCGCTCAAGCCCAGGCCGGCCCTCGGATTCCTCAGGCTCGACTGGATGCACGCGCTGTTCGCTGGCGGTGGCCGATGAGTACGACCGAGACCATCATCGGCATCGCTGCCGGCCTCGCGGTCACCGAGCTCACCGACATCTCGCCATGGGCCGCACGGAAGATCGTCACCTGGTCGGCGCACCTGAAGTACGGGAAGTCGCCGCGCGCCGCCATCCGCGCCGAAGAACTGTGCGCGCTCGTGGACAGCAGACCCGGGAAGCTCTTCAAGCTCGTGACGGCGCTCACCTTCGCCGTGGGCGCGACCGGCGCTCACGCCTATCGAACCGCCTTGACATGGCGACTGTCTTTCGAGATCAGGACCATGTCGCGTTCCCAGATCTCTGCGGAAATCGAACTGTCATCGGACACAGAGGAGCGCCTGAGTATCGTCGTCGCAAGCAACCTCATTAGTGTCGGCGTGGACCTTGACCAGGCTGAATCTGTGGGGTGGCTGATGCAGCCGGCCTCCGACCTGGTCCAGCACATGGGAAGGGCCAACCGGAGGAGGCAGGACGATTCGGGTACAACGCTCTCTCCGCTCTGGGGCCCGCCACCTAGGTGACTCCGCAAGGCTCTCCTATACCCGACAGAATCGAAAGTCTGTTCGGTAAAATGAAGTTGAGGCGAGGTGCTCTTACGAAGCCGCCGCAGAGTGCCAGTCCCGGAGGAACGCCGTCACGAGGTCGGCCGCGCGTGGCCGGGCGTCCTCGGCGCGTCGGGCGGCAATGCCGGCCAGCGCGTCGGCGGCCTCGTTCAATGGGTGGGCGCGATGACCTTGGACATGCTCCACACGCAGACGAGGTAGTTGGCTCACGATCCGCGCGAGCCTTACCAGAGTGGGTTCCGTGGCCTGCGTGCGGGGGCGCAGGCTGTACCCCGGCGGCATGTGATCCACGTCGCCGCGCTGCCATCGTTGCAAATAGCTGAGGCCGTGGGTGCTGTCGGTCAGCAGCAGCAGGCCGTTGGCGTCCTCGCCGATTTGGCACAGCAGGAGATCGACGGCGCGCAACTCGGCGACCGCGACGCGGGAGGGGCCGCTTGGGTCGGTAAGGCCTCGGCGTGGCATGGTGACCCAGCTGCGCATTCCCCACCGGCCGTCGCTGACGACGTAGCCCATGCCTCCGGTCCCGTTTCGTTTCATTGCGGCATCGGTCGCGGCTACGAGCGGGCCACGACCGACGAATCCAGGGACCTGATCGTGCATGCGACTGGTGATGCCCGCCCTCGGCGCGGCGTTGCGGCCGCAGTCGTGCGGTGCTCTGTCCGCGGCTTCGGCGGCGTCTAGCATCGCCGCGGCCGCCGACAGGTCGCCTGCGTAGGCGGCGTCAAACGCGAGCGTCAGCTTTTCCCGGGCCTCGATACATCGCGGGCATGTCCCATGGCGTTTGTAATACGGCTGGAGACGCTCTGCGCGGATTTTGAGCTCTTCGGGGAGGAGTTCAAGCGAGCTTTTCCAGAGTTCATCGCTCGGGAGGGTAGGCATGCCGGGAAGGTACCGGATGGACCGCTGAATGGGGAGGATCAAGATAAAATTGCGGGAGGGGGCAACGAAGCTCGCCCCCACTTGGAGGTCGCTGTGACCACTTCGTCCATCCCCCCGGATGTCGTCCGTGAGGCTGCATTGATGGGCGTGCGAGACTTGCGCGTGCTGCCTGCAGCGAACGAGAGGCACAGCGAGGGCCTGGATCCCGATGTGCGAGTTCTGACCGGAGTCACCAGTGATGGCGTCCAGCAGTTGATCGAGGTGCGCCGCGATGATTTCGGCTCCCTCTCACTCCTCTTATACGACCTCAACGGCTTCAAGTGCGACGACGACGGAGGCGCCGGACTCAGTTCGTTGCGGAGCTCCCTCGCAGGCACTGCAGCCATGGGGATGGCGTCGGAACTTGATGTCGCAGCGCTGACCGAGCTATGCCTGGCTGCACTGCCCCTCTATCGGGCCCAGGCGGAAGCCGCAGTGTGGCTGGAGGACGAAAAGGAGCGGGAGAGGGAGATCGTCGCCACCGTCGACGATCTCATCGACGCTGAGATGGAGGCTCTCCGCCACCGGCTCATGGTTCTTTCGCACATCCGCGCACTTCACATTGAGCAGGTGGTGAACACAGCTGCCTCTGATGAGCGGGTGGGTGCGCAGAAGCGCGCAGCGGAGATTTTGCAGATGTCTCCGTCCACTCTGTCACGGCTGTTGAGCGAGGATCGCGCTCGCCGCTCAAAGTGGATGCGGAATAGCGAGCCGGCAGCGGACGGTGGTGGCTCCGCGGGACATAAAGATAGCTAGGAACGTGCGGTTCCCTGTGAGCCTGCTGAACCGCAGCGGGGTCAGGAAACTGGTGGCGGCGGTGCATCGGTAGGGCCAGCCATATCGGGCGGGCCTGCGGGGTCGCTAACGGATACCGGCGGGGGTGGCGCATCGGTTGGCCCAGTTGTGGGCGCAGGTGATCGGGACGGTCGCGGCGCTCGCGTGCGCTGAGGGCGCGGCGTGGCAGAGCTCCGCGTCTTGCGGGGTGTGGGTGCCGCCGTTGGGTGATGCGTCAGTGCTTTGGGCCGAGGGCTAGGTGAATAGCTCATGTCGGTGTCAGGGGGCGGCGGTGCAGCCGAGTCGAGGATGGGCAGCTGCTGCGAGGGGGTGACCGTCGGCACAGGCTGGGTGAGTGGCGGGGGCGTGGTATCTCCGTTGGACCATAACGACCAGGCGGCGAGCAGAGAAGCGAGTGCACCGCTGGCTGCTCCTGCTCGTACCGCGATACGGAGTGTCCTGCGTGTGCGGCGGCTGCGGTGGTGCCTCGTCAGTTCCGCCCAGCTGTCGGCTTCCTCCTCTTCGTCGTCGTTCTGCTCAACGTCGTCGAGGCCGGAGTCGTCATCGTCTGCCCAGAAGTCCCGCGCGCTGGGCTCAGCGCCGGCCATGAAGCGTAGCGGCGGCTCGTCCGGTTCCTCGGATGCGGCCGCCTGGGCGTTCGCAGTCCGCTTCTGACTGTCGGGATCGTTCGAGCTGGCAGGCACAAAAGGGTACGTGGGTTCCGTAGGTGCGGCGGTGAGGTGCTCCAGCGCGGCCCTTCCCGTGAGGGGCGGCTGAGCATTGTGGTCGGTAGGCATCAGGAGGTGTGCATCCTTCCGGCTGTCGGAGTTCACAGCACCGAGATGTGGACGTGGTCGTAGTGGTTGTCGGTGATGGAACCGCGGTCGTTCATGAGCCGCCAGCCTTCGTTCGCCCGGGATGGGTTCCAAATGTGCTGCTTCCAGATCACGTAGTAGATGCCGAGTTGGCGTGCGTGGCCTTGGGCCCAGGCGGCGATCGCGTCTCCTAGGGCTTGCTGGCTGGCAGATGGCAGACGACCACCCTGGGGCACCACCATGAAGTCGCAGGCGCGGCCGCGTGGGTGCTCACCACCGCCCCGTATCGCACCGTCGGCTCGGTAGCAGCCGATGGCGTACGAGAGGTGGAACTGCGCCCGGATGAGGTCGCGGACGGTCCTCATGCGAGGGGTGATGCGTTCGGCTCCGCTGGGCTGCTCGGGGTTGAGAGTGCCCGAGGTGCTGTCTCCGTCGACGGGTTGCGTCTGGGCGAGGTACTGCGCCGCAGCGCTCAGGACATTGTCGACGTAGGCCCAGGAGTGGTTGTAGGCGTAGACGGCGCGGCGGATGTCGTCGACGCCTGCGGCGCATAGGTACTTGGCGGCGGCGAAGATGGCGTCGGCCGGGTTGTAGACGTCGCCCCAGCCGTCTCCGTCGCCGTCGGTGGCGTAGCCATGCGCACCGGAGCTGGTCCGGATTTTCGGCTGGCCGCCCCATGTGCTGATCAGGAACTGCATGGGCCCGGCCGCTCCGGCGAAGTTCGTGCCGCTGTGGACGCCGGGCAGGTTCGACCGGCCGTGGTTGGTCTCGATCTTTCCGATCCCCGCGAGGACGTGCCAGCCGAGGCCTGAGCATGTCCGCGCGGCGGCGACGTACAGCCGCAGGTAGTCGTCAGGAATGCCCGTCACCCGTGCCGGCTCGCTGGTGAGGCTGGTGCTGCTTCCTGAGGAGGTTCCGGGGGCGAGTGCCGCCAGGGCCATGACGAGCGCCAGCGGCATGAACAGGCACACCGTGCCGAGCACCAGGCCCACGAGGACGTATTTGCGCATTCTCAGCCGAGGTCACCAATCGACCAAAATTAGTCAAGAGTGGTAAAACTCTAAGTCAAGATGCGAGTGTGGTGAAAGGGTCAGCTGATGCAGGCAGTTGCCAGCTCATCGTCGTGGACGTTGATCGGCGCGCACGGCGGAGCCGGGACGACCACGGTGGTCGAGTTGCTGAACTTCCGCCGGTCTGTGGCCATCGCCGCCGAGTTCGATGGGACGTGGCCGCAGGGGCGGCGCCTGGCCGTTGTCGCTCGCTCCACCGCGGCCGGTGCGGCCCACGCGGCCGAAACGCTCGCCTCCTGGCCCACGCCGTTGGATCAGCCGGTGCTGCTTGTGGTGGCCGACGCCCCGTTCCCGCCGGCCGCGCTGGCCCGCCACCGGATCAGGGCGATTAGCCGCGGCGTACCGGTGGTGTTCGTGCCGTACCTGTGGGCCCTGCGCAACCTCGACACCCCCGCCGCTTTGCGCATGCCGCAGGCGAGCCGCACCGCTCGCCGGCTGCAACGCCGGTTGCTGCTCAGCGAAAGGCAAACCGTTGATCATTAGCCATCTGATCGAGGTCCTGCCGTCGGCGGTGACGCCGCCGTCCGGCCAGCACCTACTCGCGCATGCGCTTCATCTGGCCTACGCCCCCAATCCCGGCGGAGGAAGTTTCGACTTCTCCGACGTCGGCCCTTCAGCACCGCCGGGGGTCAAGCAGTTCGGAGAGCGCATGTTCGGCGCACTCAAGTACGTCGGGCTGATCTTCGGCGTGCTGTCCTTCGGATTCGCAGGCATCAAAATCATGGCAGGGCGGGGGCAGCGGCATCACCTGGCCGCCGACGGTGTCAGCCACCTGGTGTACGCGGCCGCCGGCATCGGCGTGCTGCTGAGCGCCGCCAGCCTCGTGGCCTTCGTCGCCAACGGATTTTAGGCGCGCCCATCGATGCCCTCGACCACCGATCTGGACCAGCTCGCCCGACGGCGGCTGCGGCAGGCCTTGACCGCCGCGGGCGTGGTCATCGTCGTCCTTGTCCTGGCCTTGGCCGCACTTCTCAACCGTCAGCGGCAGACCCCACCGTCGACAGTTCAGGCCATCGCAACGGTCTCGCCCGCACCACCCGCAGGCGCGACCACGCCGGCTGATTCCCGTGACGGCTACGTCGTGCCGGCCCGGTGGACCACGCTGCCGAACGCCGCTCACTACCTGCGGCAGACGTACCCGATCAACTTCCCTCACACTGCGGCCGGTGCCGCCGCCGCGGCCACCGCCATGTACCAGCACGTACTGGCGATCGACATGGGCCAGGCCATGCCCGCCGTCGACGTCTACGTCGCCTCCGTCGACCGGACAGCCGTCAAACGGGAGGCCGCCGACAACAGCGTCTGGCTGCGCGGCCAAATGGGATTGCCGCCCAGCGGGCAGCTGCCGCCGGAGGCCGGCGTCGTCGCTCAACCGGTCGGGGTGCGGTGGCAGGTGACCGGCCCCGACGACGTGTACGTAAGCGTCGACATGAGCTTGGACATGCTTCCTGGCGGCGGCGCCAATGTGATCACCATGTCGGTGGCCATGACCGTGCACATGCAGTGGCGGGCTGACATCCGCGGGGGCGACTGGGTGGCGCGACGTACCCCGGCCCGGCAGATGCCACAACCGAAGGCGGCCGATCTCGGCAGCGGCGACTTCAACGCCCAGGGCTGGATGGCACTCCGAGGGGGCTGATTGTGCACAACCTGCTCATGTTCACGAGGGTGCGCCGAGCCGGACTCGGAGCCGCATCGTTCCTGGCGGTGATGCATGCGCACCCGGCCAGCGCCGCACCCAACCCCGCCTGCCTTACCAGTCCGGTGATCGCCCTCGCCTGCTCCTCCCAGACCGCCGCCAAGAAGGGCCTCGGCGACCTTGCCGCCAACACCGTCAACGCCACGTTCGTGCAGCCACTGGCCGACCTGATCGCCGACGCAGCCCAATCGCTGCTGAACGCGTTCCTGAAGAGCTGGCTCGACATGAGCAGCATGGATCTGCAGCAGCAGGGCGCGCTGAAGTTGTACGGAATCACGCTGTCCATCGGCTGGCTGATCGGCGCCTGCCTACTGATGTGGCAGGCGATCCGCACCATGGTCTCCGGGCGAGGAACACCGCTTCTGGAAGCCGTCACGGGCCTTCTCATCACCGCGTTGGTCGCCGCCGTGGGAGTCACCGTCACCGGAATGCTGATGACCGGCGCCGATGAGGTGTCCCGCTGGATCCTCGGCGACCTCGCGAGCAACGGAGTGATGAGTAAGGAACTGCGGGCGATGCTGGCACGCGCCCCCGGCGCCGAGCCGGTCGCGCCGTGGCTGACCATCCAGATCTGCGTACTGCTGATCCTGGTCCTGATCATCCAGCTGCTGGTGCTGTTCCTGCGTAACGCGGCCCTGCCGATTCTCGCGATTTTGCTGCCGATCGCCGCAGCCGGACAGATCGGCGGCGCATCCACACGCCAGTGGCTCCCTCGGATGGTCACCGCGGTGATCGCTGTCGTCGTCTACAAACCGATGGTGTCGCTGATCATCGTGGCGGCCGTCGCGCAATGGCGGGACAGCACCGCGATCTCCGGCCTGCTGTACGGATTGCTGATGTTCGCGCTGTCGGTGATCGCCATGCCCGCCTTGATGAAGGTGTTCGCGCCGATCGGTGTCGCGGTCACCGGCGGCGGAGGCTCAGGTAGCGCACTCTTGCTCGCCGGCAACCTGCTCAGCCGGTCCGGCGGTGGCTCTGCAGCCAGCGCTGCTACCGCAGGCAGGGGCGCGCCGGGCGGGGACGCAGCCCCGGTCACCGCAGCCCAGCACGCACAACGCATGGACGCCCTCGCAGGTAGTACGCCCTCAGCGGGTAAGTCCACCAGCCCGCCCTCGAGCCCGGGGACAAACGTACCTTCGCCGGCCGCCCAGTCTGAGCCCACGGCCAACCCAGCACCTGCCAGCGGCACTGCCCACGGCGGGCCTGCCGCGCCCTCCACGGTGACCTCTACGCCCTCCACGACGACCCGCGCACCCACCACCGCTGGAACCGCGCCCACCAGCTCGGCGACCGCCGCTGGAACTGCAGGCGCCGCGGTGCCCATTGCAGGGGCTGTCGCCGTCGGCGCCCAGGCCGTTCAGCACGGCGTCGCTGTCACCGCTGGACAGGTCGGCGCGGCCGGGGACGCCACGACGGAAGGGAGCCCTACGACCACCTCGCACCCGCTTGAGCGCGGCAGCAGCTCTGGAGGCGATGGCCAGCTCACCATTGACGACCGGACCTAGGGATAGCCGATGAGTAGCCTGTCCGAACCCCGCACCTACGGAGGCTGGCGCCGCTCACGCAGCGTCGGTATCGGGTCCTGGGACACTCGTCAGACCATCATCGTGATGTCCTCCGTGATGATCCCCCTGCTGTGCGGGATGATCACCGGCATCGCCGTGGCGGTGTACCTGACACCTGTGACCCTCATCGTGGTGGTCGTCACCGTCGGACGCCGCGGCGGGGTCGTGCTGCTGGATCTCCTGCGCGCGTGGGCCGGATGGCGGTGGGCGGACTGGCGCACCCACACCCTGTACCTGGGGCAGGTCGCCACGCCGGTTAGCCGGCCGTGGGCGCTGCCCGGCGTGCTCGCCGCCACCAAGCTGTTGGATGTGTCCGATCCCGGCCGCGGCAGGACCGGCGTGGTGTGGAATCAGCGCAGTGGACAGATGTCGGTCACGCTGTTGCTGTCCCCCGCCGGGGCGCTGCTCGCCGACACCGAGGTGGTCAACCGCCAGGTCGCCGCGTGGGGAGCGTTGCTCGCCGGACTCGCCGATGACCCCCTGATCCGGCACGCGGCCGTCACGATCGAGCTCGTGCCCGAGTCCGGCATGCAGTTGGTCGACCATGTGACCGCGCGGCTGGACCCGACCGCACCCGCGATGGCGCGCGACGTCATGACCGATCTGGTTACCCTCGCCCCCCGCGCTGCTGCCCAAGTCCGCGCCCGGCTGACGATCACCTGCGACCCGGCTGTCGGCGCCACCAGCCCGCGCGATGTGCCCGCCGCGGTGGCCGAGGTTCTCCGCGCCCTGAACGGGCTGTCGGTCTCGGCCGCCGGCGCCGAGGTCATCAGACGTGCCAGCGCGACCGACCTCATCAGGATCGTCCGCACCGCCTACGACCCAGATGCCGAGTCCGCGACCCAGGGGTGGGACGATCTGCGCTGGCAGGACGCCGCCCCGGTTCGCGCGCGCGACTACTACGACCACTACCGGCACGAGGGCGCCTGCTCCATGTCATGGGCGCTGCTGGAAGCTCCCCGGCAGCGTGTCGCCCACGATGTGCTGCTGCACCTGCTCAGCCCAGGCCGCTACCGGCGCAGAGTCACCCTGATGTATCGCACGCTGCCCAGGGATGTGGCCAGCAAAGTCTTGGAAAGCGAGGTGAACGCGGCGGCCACCCGCGAAGAGGTGCGCAGGCGGACTCGGCGCGACCCGAACGCCCGCGAACGTGCCGACGCCGACCGCGCCGCTCGCGCCGCCATGGAGGAAGCCTACGGAGCCGGCCTGGTGCAGTGGAGCCTGTACGTCACCACGACGGTGCCGGACCACGACCAGCTCGCCGAAGCGCGCCGCGAGGTCGAGCAGGCGGCAGGTCACGCCCGGCTGAAGCTGCGCCTGTCCTACGGTGGCCAAGCCACCGGGTTCACCGTCGGTCTGTGCTGCGGGGTGTACCCGGGCGATGCCTGACTCCCGCCGTCGTCGCGCCGCCGCCCGCGCAGATGGTCTCACTCTGGACCGAGATCGGATAGCGCCGCGCCGCGGATGGACCCGCGGCCGCGCCGCCTACATCGACCCGGGCGTCACCTATCTCGGCACCAGCGTCCAGGTCGCCGGCCTATACCCCTGGGTCCAAGCCGGTGGCCTGCCCTCCCAGGGCATCCCCATCGGCCCCGACCTCATCACGCACGAGATGGTGTGCCTGGACCCGCCGGGCTGGGTCGGGACGCTGACCACCAATCCCAGCTGCTGGCTGCAAGGCCAGCCCGGAGCCGGCAAGTCCGCGCTAGCCAAGCGACTGTGCCTCGGCCTGGTCGGCTACGGCTACCAGATGATCTGCCCAGGCGACGTCAAGGCGGAGTACGTGGATCTCGTGGCCGCCCTCGGCGGGCAGGTGGTCCGCATCGGCCGCGGCCTCGACTCGATCAACCCTCTCGACTCCGGCCCGCTCGGGCGCCGCCTGGCAGCGCTCCCCCATCCAGAGGCCGAACGGGTCCAGGCGGAAATCAACGGCCGCCGCACCGAACTGCTGCACGCCTTGCTCGCCACCGCCGCCGGGCTCGGCCGTCGGCCCACCGCGGAAGAGAGCTCCGCGCTCAACAGCGCCGTACGGCTCGCCGCCACGGCGGCCGCACCAGGCGACCCCGTCATCCCCGACGTCATACGGGTGCTTCGCGACAGCCCGGATGAGATCAGACAACGATTGATCACCCGTGATGACACCGAGTACGTCGCCGCGGTCCGCTCAGTCATCGCAGCGCTGGAGAACCTCTGCGACGGACCGCTGTCCGGACTGTTCGACCGGCCCACATCCACTCCCCTCGATCTGGAACGACCCGCACTGGCGATCGACCTGTCGGCGCTGCTGTCCGCCGGCGACCACGTCGTCGCCGCCGGACTGCTGGCCACCTGGGCCTACAGCTACGCCAGCGTCGACACCGCTCGCGCATTTGGGCTGCTGCCCCGTCCAGTCGTGCTGCCGCTGGATGAGCTGTGGCGAGCGCTGCGCGCGGGTCCTGGCATGGTCAACGCGATGGACGCCATCACCAGGCTCAACAGGTCCAGGGGCGAGGTGAGCTTGATGATCACTCATAGTCTGCAGGACCTCGAGGCCCTGCCGACTGAAGAGGACCGGGCAAAAGCCCGGGGGCTGATGGAGCGCTGCGACATCACCATCCTGGCCGCGATGCCTGTCAGCGAACTCCACCGAGTCAGCGCCCAGCGCCCGCTCACCGGCGCCGAGGTCGACCTGGTCACGTCGTGGGCCGCGCCCACCACCACAGGGGTGGACGGCACGGCGCAGGTGCACCCGGGCCGCGGCAAGTACCTGATCAAGATTGGCGGCCGACTGGGAGTGCCAGTACGGCTGCAGCTGACTGAAACAGAACGCAGGCTCTACGACACCGACCGGGCGATGCGCGCGAGTCGGCGCTGACCTGGCCTCTTCGGCCCAGGACCACTCCGTCCTGGCCGGCTTCGAAGGGATGAACTGATGCACGGCGGATTCGGCCGCTGGTCGACCAGCCCACATTCGGAGTACCTGCCCTGGGTGCTGCTCGGAGTGCTCATCTCGGCTGTACTCCTGCTGGGCATGGTGTGGTTGGGAGGCAGCATCGGCGCCCTCGCCGCCGGGGCAGGCTGGAATCCCCCTCCCTTCCGATTGAGCACCCTGATCGCTATGCTCCGCTCCCCCAGCCAGGTCTGGCCGGGAGTGTCTTCCGCCATGGTCTGGGTGGGCATTGTCATCGTCACCGCGGCAACCAGTGCGGCCCTCGTCCCGCTTGGCCTGAATACCTACCGATGGATGATGCAGACGCCGGGGCTCGCCACAACGCGAGACCTGCGTCCGTTCAGTTACAAGGCGAGCGTGCGTCGGGCTCGGCAACTGCGCCCCTCGCTGGGCGCTGTCCGCTCCCCCGCCCCAGACCAGACTGGCATGCTGCTCGGCGATCACCAGGGGGTCGAGCAGCGCGGCAGTTGGGAAGACGTCATCCTCGCGCTGATGGCCCCGCGGTCCGGCAAAACGACCGCGCTCGCAGTCCCCCTTGCACTGCGTGCGCCCGGAGCAGTCCTGATCACTTCGCGCAAAGCTGACGTCTACTGCGCCACCGCCGCCCCTCGACGGGCCGTTGGGCGGTTATGGCTGTTCGACCCGCAGCACATCGCCTTCGGCGAGCAGGATTGGTGGTGGGACATGCTCGCTCTGGCCCGCACTGTTGAGGGGGCGCGCCGCCTGGCCGGCCACTTCATCAGCGCCGCCTTCAGCGCGAGCGAACGCAGCAACTTCTGGTCCTTGGCGGCTGGAAACGTACTGTGCGCGCTGTTCCACGCGGCCGCCCGCGCCGATGACGGCCGGACCGTCCAAGACGTGCTCGCCTGGCTCGGTAACCCCGCCGACCGCACGCCGCTCGACCTGCTGCACGACGTCGGCGCCGACGGCTTGGCCGACCACCTGCAACGCACCATCCGCGGTGCCCCCGAAACCCGCGACGGCATCTACGAAACCGCCGGCCAGGTCGTGGCCTGCCTCCTCGACCCCGCCATCACCGCCTGGGTCACCCCTGATCCGGACAAACCACGCTTCGACCCGGATGCCTTCGTCACCAGCAAGGACACCCTCTATCTGTTCTCCAAGAAGGGCCCCGGCAGTGCGGCACCGCTCAGCGCCGCCTTCGCTGACGCCTGCTTCCAGGCAGGCATCACAGCCGCCGAGGCCGCCGGCGGCCGACTGGATCCGCCACTGCTACCAATCCTGGACGAGGCCGCCAACATCTGCCCGATAGAGGACCTGCCGGACCTGTACAGCTTCCTCGGAAGCCTCGGCCTGCCGGTCGTCACCATCTTGCAGTCCTACCGCCAAGGCGTACGTGTGTGGGGCTCTCCCGGCATGGATGCGCTCTGGAGCGCGGCAACCATCAAGATCCTGGGCGCCGGCCTCGACGACGCCGACTTCGCTGAGAAAATCTCCCGTCTCATCGGCCACCACAGGGTGGTCGAGCCGAGCGTCTCCTACAGCCGTCAAGGCCGAAGCCTCAGCCTGAGCACCCGTCTGGAGCGCATCTACCAGGCCGCCGACGTGCGCGCGCTCCCCAAGGGCACCGCACTGCTGCTGGCCACCGGCATTCGGGCGGCAGTTATCACGCTACGCCCGTGGATGATGGAGCCCTACGCTGACAAACTCGCTGCCGCGATCAAGCGTGAAGAGCATCTCCTGACTCAGCGCGCCCGCCGCATGCACGGCACGACAACGACCACGGGTGCTCTGCGCAGCGCCAAGGATCAGTAGAAAGGACGCAACTGTGGCGAGACCGATGAAAATCAAGCCCGTCGAAGTCGTCCGCGATGCCCTGAGCGACATCGTCACCGAGATGCGCGACCGAGGCCTCCACAGCGAACCCGTCGCCATCAGTGATGGGGGTCGACCACTCGCCGTGATCATCCCCTGGCCTCTGTTCTCGGCTCTGGTGGACGACGTCGACACGGTCCTGTCCGCTCAGGCCATCCGGGAACGTCTCGACGCCACTGCCGCCGCAGGTGGTCCGACGCTCACCACTCTGGAGGAGTTGGCGGCTGAGGCCGGCGTAGACGTGAACAAGTTGGTTGAGGGAGACGGCCTAGCTTGACCGCCCTGACGACGGCGAGATGAAGGACGCAGACCGTAAACTCCCTGTCGCCTACAGTCCTGGGGTGATGGACGACCTGCGGGCGCTGTCACCCGTACATCGCCGCCTGGCCATCCTGCTGATCCGCGACCTTGCGATCGGTCGAGAACGGGGCGGAGAGTGCGGCGACCGACTGGGGCTTGATCTACGAGGATGTCGCAAGGCCTACTTCGGCTCTGCAGACGAGCGCCGCGTCCGTGGAGCGCCGTGGCGGATTGTCTACCGGGAGGACGTGCGCGGTGATACCACCCAGAGCGTGATCCACATCGTGGCGATCGGCCCCAGAGCTGGCCACGCTGTCTACGAAACCGCAGCGCAACGGCTTGGACGCTACGTTGACCCACAACAGCAGCAGAACGAGCGGGTCAGCGCAGCTCGCCTTCGCTCGAGCACCGCTCCTGTTCAAGGGCCCTCTTCATCACGGCAAGCAGGCGTTCTACCCAGCAGCCTCGGCTCGCATAGTTTCCCTAATCCGCAGCGCTCGCGCCGGCGATGACTTCGACCTTTCCCGCTGGCGGCCCAGCCTCAACAGACGCGGGCACCGGGTCGGCGCAGGCTGACCGCCGCCGGGAAACCGGCAGTGGGCCTGCTGGGTTGGGCTGACGAGAGGGATCCCTGCGTACGCAGGTCGGTGGTCCAGCCCGACCTGCGTACGGCGAGGCCCCAGCTACTCGGCGAGGACCTCCGGGCCGATGAGGTGCGCAACCGTGGCCCGGTACAGCAGCCGATCGGCGATCTTGCCGTACACCTGCTCGAACGTCGGCACGCCCGGGTACGGCACCGCGTCCCCGACGGCCAGGTTCGTCGCCACGACGGTCGGCTTCCTCTCACCAAGCCTCGCATCGATCAGCTCGTACAGCACCGGGGACGGCAGATCAGGGGTGATGGGAGAGCGGAGGCCGGCGTCGAGGAGGAGCGTTCCGAGGCCATCCAGGAACAGCAGCCCCGCCGTCCGGGCTGTGCTGAGGTCGCCCGCGTCCCGTACGGACCCGTCCGGGTTCACCAGGTCGAGGCAGCGGAAGTAGCGAGCGCCCCAGTCGCTCTCCGGGTCGGCCGGGGCGTAGCCGTTGATCAGGGCGCAGCCGGCGTATGTCTTGCCGACGTGCGTGCGGCCGACCAGGACAAGCACGGGAACGTCGGTGGCGGGCCATCCCGTCACCACGCCGCCCGGGTCCTGCTCGGGGCGGAGACTGTCCAGGGTCGCGGAGGCGTACCGCTCGGGGGCACTGCCGTGCTTCATCAGCAGCTTGGCCAGATGCGGCGTGTCCATCGGGGGTCCTCTCGTCGGGGGATGTTGTGCCGTCCATCATGCGACAAGGCACCGACATGACAGGCCCACCTTCGCAGCCGCCCCTGGCACCGGCCCTGGACGGCTTTGCCCTGCTTTGACCTGCTGATTCCTACTATCGCTTCATGTCCAGGTGGGTCGGAGCCGACGGCTACGAGGTGGCTGTGATCACTCTGGATGGGCGCCCCCGCTTCCGAGTGCGCCAGCTTGGGTACACGATCGCGTACTGCCGCACCGTCGCAGAGCTGGCGCAGCACGTGGACCTGGCGGACCTGGTCGAGGTAGTGGAGCTGCGCCGGTAGCCGTGCCGCACTGCCAGCGGCGCACCCTCAAGGTGGAGGGATCGTCAGCGTCGGCGATTCGCTTGTCCGTGTAGGCGGCGGCCTGGTCCGACGATGCTGCGGGCGTTGAGGGATCGCAGGCGCAGCGCCTCTTCCCGCCACGGCTGGGGCGACAGCAGGTGCGGCTCGATGTATGGCTACCGGCCTGCAGCGCTCATCCGCACGCAGATCCACCCGGGCGCGCGCAGGGGGAGGCGTGGACCGGCCTCTGGCCCGGCACCACCGACTGCGAGTGGCTCGACCTCATCCGCCGGTGGGTCGACGGCCTCGGCTGGGTGCCTGCCTTGCTCGCGATCGAGCCGGACGGGCAGCCTGACTTCAACCGCCTGTATGCGGCGTGCCGACGGGACCCGGAGCTGCTCCGCTGGGAACGCCGGTAGCGGCCAGGCCGACAAGCTGGCCCCCAGATCGGGGGCCAGCGCGGTAGGCGCCGTGATGTGTCGCCTACCGCGACCATTCCCGTGGAATAGCGGCAAGGCCGGCATTCGCGGCTTGCTGTAAGGTCCAGTCAGCTGATCTCCAGGAGCCCCGCCATGGCCGACAAGTCCGCGTTCCTTCGCCTCACGCTCCCCCACCGTTCGGTCACCCCGCCGACCACGGCGCCACCTGTGGTACCTGCGTGGTCGGCGCTGGGGAGCGTTGCCTTCTCGGGCACCCTCACGTGCGGAGTCGAGGTAGCGACCTCCTCGAAGTCGTTCTACGTCTTCGATTTCTCCAAGGACCCAGAGGCGGCATCGGTGCAGGGCGGGTGGCCCAAGGTGCCGATGGAGCAGATCCATGGTGTCATCGGCCGCCGACTGAAGATCATGAACGCCTTTGCTCTCTGCCTTCACAGTGCCCACCTGTCCGTCGAGGGCATCTACGAGGCGCCGTTCAAGCTGACACCGGAACACCTGCTCCACATCGAACCCTCAGGCGGGGCCGGATCTGGCGGGACAGCATTTCTGCTCCTGGCGCTCACCAAAGCCGCTAACGCGGGCGGTACCCCCATCAGTTCGGTCTTCTCAGGCTCCCCCATCCCTCAGGAGGTGCCGGCCGCCGCGGTGGCGCTCCTGGACCAGGTCCTGGAGCATCCCGAGCCTCAGGCATTCGACCTCGCTGTCCTGATCAACGATGCGCTGGTCGCGGCCAGTGCGCACGACAATGCAGGAGCAGTCGTCACGGCCTGGTCCGTGTGCGAGGTCATCCTCTACCGCATGTGGCTCGCCCTCGCCGACGCCGTCCATCAGCAGCAGCTGGGCGCGTCCTTGTCGAAGACCAAGCAGAGGGACTACCAGCACGACTTTACGGCCTCACAGGTCGCCGAGTTCTTGTGGCTGTCCGGGAAGCTGACGAAGGACGAGCACAGCGACTTGGCCCGGGTCCGTAAGGCCCGCAACGCATGGGCTCACTCCATCGAGTCACCCCAGCGAGACACCGCGACACTGGCAGTCCGCACCGCGCTCCACATGTTCGAAACAGAGTTCGGGATCACGATCAGCGCCAATCCGGCAGGCCAAAGCTCCTACGCTCCGTAACCCGCGAGATCCCTCCACTCCGGACGGCTCATGACGGCCGCGCCGGATGATCCCAGCGAGTACGAGGCGGGCCCGCTCGGCGGGCCTCGCCTACCGGGCGAACTCGCCCAGGCCGCTCAAACACCGCCTCGTCCGCGCAATCGTGCCCGAGCAGGGTGACCTCCTGACCCGAAGGAGTTCGTCGGCTGTGGTGCCGCGCTCCTTATGTGCGCGAAGTGATGAGAGGAGGCTCAGCACGTGGCGCTGGCCGACCTGGATGAAGAGTTGAACGCCCCGCGCCGCGCTCAGCAGTCTCATGCTGGTGAGAACGTGGGAAGCACGCTACCCTGAAGGGCAGGAGGAAACTCCGATGAGCCTTGAGCCCCGCCAGCGTGCGGGGCTCTCGTGCGTTCAGGGCCGCCAACAGTGCTGGTGCACAATTCGGCCGGCCACCCGCTCCCAGAGCGCCGCGTTCGCCCGCTGGGCTCGCTCATCCTTCGTCGGCACGGCCTGCATGCGGTGGTGCAGGAACACCAGTAGGTCGGCGGCCTGCAGCAGCCGGGACGTGTGCGACGGCGCGAAATGCAGCGTGTCCACGATCCTTTCCAGTCTGCGGGCACGCCACCCATTCGTGCCCACCGTCTGATACTTGCGCAGATCTTGCCGGTACTCGCCCTGCTGCCCGACCTCGTCGGCGATGACAAGTACATGCTCATCCCTGACCCGGGCGTAGTCGTCGACGCGCTCCAGCAGGTGCGCGAGGACATGCTGATGCGGCGGGTACGGCGTCGCGTACCGCTGCCGCAGCAGATCCGAGCACACTCCGCGCAGGATGACCGCGACCTCGTGGTCGGCGATCGCCTGAAACCCGGCGTGGTAGACGCCAATGCGCGCCCGCGGCATCGTCTTGATCGGCTCCCAGTCACGGTTGCCGTGCAGCAGGTCGGTGCCATGCAACTCCGCTGACGGTGCGATGCCGTAGGCCTGCCCGGCCGCGGCTACGACCTCATCCAGGGCGTCGGTGAGAGAGATCGCCTGATGACCGGGGACCAACAGCGCCGCCATGTAGTACCGGTCGCGGGTGTAGCTCTCGTCCACGTATGCCAGCAGCACGCCGACCAGCCTGGCAGACCAGAGCCTGGCCGCAAGCAGAATCTGGCGCCTACCTTGCGACCAGGATGAGGCACGACCTGGGACGAAGCGGTTACGATCACACGACCCGGGCTTCGGGGACCGTACCTGGGGAGCTCGAACCGAAGTGTGGACTACCGGCCCGGTGCGTAATGCCGCTGTCGACGCTGCGGCAAGGTGGCGCATGAGGTAACGCTTAAGCGGCTGCCGATCGAGGCGTACAGCAGAGGGCATGAGCAGTCAGTTTGCCTCCATGTAGTCGTGGTCGACCGGAGTCGGTCTAGTGGGGCGGTGGTTCGGCCTTGATGGGTCCGTCGTGCAGCCGGCAAAGGGGCCCTCGGGGTCTCTCAGGGTGTTCAGAGCGGGTATGAGGAAGTCTCTGTGCCAGATGCCCGGACCGCTCCATCCTCCGGCAGCGGGGTCGGTGTGTTCCTGCCAGGCCATCCATAGCGCGTGCAGCCACGCCAGAGCCTCGTTGTGCTGCCACCACTGGGGGCACCATGGCCGGCCGGGGCTCGGCTCGCTGATGTAGAAGGGGACAAGGATGACATGCACCCAGGCAATCAGCAGGGGCAGCTCCGCACGCCATTGCTCGTCGTCCAGCAGAAGCAGAAATGTCGGGGCCGCCTGCTCGTCGGCTGCTGTCTCATCGCCCGAAGCCTCCCCTACCGGATACGGCAGGCCGGACGCATCGTCCTGGGGCAGCGCGTATTCCTCGGTCATCGTGCTCGGCTCGCTCGTCGAAGGGCGGCCGCCTGCGTCCTGTCTGCAGTGCGACGAGGTGCCTCCGCAGCAGCTGTCGGCGCGGGAACACCTGCTGAGCGCATCCTCGCTACGGAAGCCCGAAAGGTGGGATGAGCTGCCCATCCCCTTGCTCTCGCTGGTACGTCGATGACCTGTGGCGAGGGAGCGGCACCTTTCCTATCGGCAGACTGTATCTGAGCGGTCGATGCTGGCCCGGCGGACGACAGTCCGCCGAACTGTGCGGTGACCTGGTTGGCCGTTGCCTGCGCGGACCGGGCGAGCTCTGCGAGCGCATGCCGGGCACTGGCGTTGCGCGCTGACGCGGTGAGCTTGGCATGGAGCGAGGCGGCCTCCTGAGCGATGACGCGAGACGCCTGAAGACCGACAGTCCGGAAGAAACCTTGAACGCGGGCGTCTTGCAGGAAGTCCTGAAGGTCACCCTGGCTTCTCTGCATGGTCGTCTGAATGGCGCGGCTCATGTTTTGCAGCGCGCCACATATGGCCCGGACCGTCCGCCATTGAGCGCTGTCCTGGAATGGACTGTTGTGACGCGCGGCGTCCTGCAGGGCAGGGGCCGAAGGCATGAATTTCTGCCAGACGGGGTCGAGTTGGATGGCAGCCGGAGGCAGGGGCATGGCACCGACCTGCTCGGTCATGTTGCGTAGAACGGGCTGGGCCATGTGCCACTGCGATGCTGGGACGGCCAGAATGTTTTTCAGCCGAGCGAAGCCTTGGTGAATGTCATCGAAGGTGATCGCCTCTAGCCCGGCGACGGGCAGGTGGTCCGCTGCCGCGTCCATCAAATGCGCGAAGGACTGATCAAGTTGGTCAGGATCTGCAGCGACAGGCATTGACGCCGTCCTCTCGTCCGCTGGGTCAGCTCCCCGCAGAACACACCCAATACAACAGTCAGCATCAAGCGTCACAATAGTCAGATATCGAAGTCAATGCTGAGCAACTTGACCGACGCCAGGTGCTGGCTGAGGTGAGTCCCTGCAACTCCCTGCCCCACAGGGCCCGCCGCCGCATTCCACCAGATCAGCGCTCCTCGCCGCCCTCGCCCCCTCTGGGCGGGGGCGGCGAGCTGGGTCACAGGAAGCGGACGCGGGCGACGATGGCCATCAGGTCCCCGGCGGCGGCCGCGCGGCGCAGCGCTTCGTCGCTGGGGTCGTCCGCGGGGCCGATCAGGAGGACGTGCTCCTTCTGGTCAACCAGGTCGAACCAGACCGGCGGCAGGGACACCGTCTCGGACGCCTGCCACAGGATGAGGTCGTCCCACCCGGCGGCGTCGAGGTGCGCGATGGTCTGGGCGGAGCGGGTGGCGATGTCCATGCGGAGCCGCCAGTCGGGGTCCATTGGCGGCAAGGTGCTCATGTCCCAGGCTGGCCAGCCGCAGCGGTCACGGATGTCGTCGGTCCCGGCCCCGGGTGTCTCGGGGACGAGGACCAACATGGGCAGCGGCCCTCCGCCGGCATGGACGGTGCCGGGGCAGACCGCGTAGGCGGGTGCCGGGGGCTCGTCCCCCGGGACGGATCCGGGCTCGGGCACGTCGGCCGTGACGATGCTGATGTCCGCGCCGGCGACGGACCAGTGGTCGAGCGTGTCGTTCAGCAGGTCCCCGGCCTCCTCGTCGCTCATCAGGCTGAGGGCGTCGACGGCATCGGCGCTGCCGGGATGCTCCTTCACGTAGCGGGCGAGGTCCTGCCATGCGCTGGTCGTCGGCGAGGCGAGCATGCCCACGACGGGCACCAGCCCGTAGACGGCCCCCGCGAGGGCGGCGACGGTCGCGCGGTCGGCCAGCAGCTCGGGGAAGAGGTCGTCCTGGCAGGGGCCGCATCCGGCCCGGCACGCGCCGACCATCTTGGCGGCGAGGGGCACGTTCACGGGGCGGCCGGCCGGGTAGGGCAGGTCGGCCAGGATGGTCAGGTCGGGGGCGGGGTGCTCGTGGCCGCGGGTTTCGTACAGGGCGCGCTGGTAGCTGGTGCCGGTGGCGCGGGCGTGCTGGCGGGTGTCGCGTTTGTGGCGGCGGTTGCGGGTCATGACGGGCTCGTTCTGGCGGTCCTGGGCCCCACGCACCCGGCCGCGCGGTGCTCGCGTCACGACAGGGGAATCTTCTCAGGCCGCGGATTCGGAGAACCTTCGTCCCATGCGCGCCGGTCGGCGTGGGCGTCCCGGCGGGGATTCAGGCGTCACGGCGACGCCAGGGGCAACCATATCTGGCGGGCCCCTGGCGTGGCGAGCACCGTGCGCGTTACGGCGTGTCGTCCGCCGTGTCCTTCGCGGCGGGGTAGTGCGCGCGGACGAGGTCGAGCAGCCCGACGAGGAACTCCGGCCTGTCCTGGAAGCTCAGGCTGTAGCTCATCCCCTGCCCGTCGCTGTGAACGGTCAGCGAGCCGTGGGCGGCGGCGGGGTCGCCGAACAGGATCAGGTCGGAGCCGAGGGCGCTTTTGATCTCGGATCGGATGTGCCGGCCGCCGGGGAGCTGCAGGGCGAGGTGCGCGGCCCAGATCTCGCGCTCACGTCGCAGGGTCTCCTTCTGGTCGAGCTCGGCGCGCTGCGCGGTCAGCTTCTCCCGGTAGGTCGGTAGGAGCCGCCGTTCGATCTCCGTGGCGATCGCCGTGACGGGGCGGGCCCGCCACACGCTGGTGCGGGCGAAGTTCACGCCGAGGGACAAACTGGTGAAGTTCGTGGGGTCGCAGCGCAGGGGCAGGCCGACGAACGAGATGCGGTTGTTGTTGCGTTCGGCCCAGGTGCGGTGCAGCAGGACGATCCGCTCGTCGCCACGGGTCAGGGCGGCCAGGGGGGTGCGGTCGCACTCGATCGTCTGCGCGGTGTACGGGCCGGGCAGCAGGGCGGTCAGGCCCTGCGCGAGGGCCAGGGCGTCGCCGGGGACAGGGAAGTTGATCAACGGGGGTCTCCGCGGGTTCGTGGTGAAGAGGGGCGGCCGCCCGGCGTGGGCGGGGCGGCCGCGGGGGCGGGGCTGCTCGCCAAGGTCGGCCCAGTTGTTCAGCAGCAGCGTCCGGGCGTCGGCCAAGGGCATCAGGTCACCGTTGCCCCAGGCGCGTTCGGTGCCGTCCGGGCCAAGTTCGAGCCGGACCTGCAGGCGGTAACGGCAGCCGGGCGTCGGCCGGCGGGCGGCGGGTGGCACGGGCCAGGCAGCGTTCATAGGCGTACTGGAAGTCGGGGCTGCCGTACGAGCAGAACGCGGCCGGGTCGTACGGTCGGGTCACGTCAGCCACCGTGTGCGCTGCATCCACGCGCGCATAGCCTCGTGGTCGGGGTTCTCTGGGGCGAGCGGCCAGATGCGGCGCCAGCGCGCGCGGCCGCCCACGACGACGACCTGGTCCCAGGTGTCCTCCCGGCCGTCGCCAAGCTGGTCGGCGGGCCAGTGCTCCACGAGGATCAGCCGCGGGCCGTACATGTCCCACAGGAGCTGCCAGATCTCCTCGGCCGCGTTGGTCACGGTGACGCGCTTGCCGGTCTCGGACACCACGGCGACGACCGCTGCAATGCAGGTGCCGCCGTCGCTCGTGGGCGCGGTCGCGGAGTCGGCCTGGTAGACGCGCAGGCGGGCGATGCCGTAGCCGCCAGCGCAGCTCGACGGGTAGCGCCAGGCGGTGTCCTCGTGTGCGAGGCGGGCCAGGTCGGGCAGGTCGGGAAACACGATGGGGATGTCCTCCTTGACGGGGGTGAAAAACACGGCGTTGTACCGCGGGACACGTGGCCAGGGAAGCGGACGCTGACCAGCTCGTCGCCGGTGTTGCCGATCAATGGGCGATCCGCGGAGTCGCGTCGGGCTCGGGGCACGGGGACGAGCTAGCCGGCTCGGCGGCGATCCGGCCGAGCCAGCCAGTCTCGACGTGACGGACGTAGCTGCCGACCGGGAACCGGTCGGCGAGCTCAGCGAGCTGGTCGACCACCACCGCGTCGGGGTGCTCTCGGACTGGGCGATGGCCGCAACTTCCTCGGCGGTGTCCTTGTCCATACGGGTGGCGTAGTAGGGGCTGCCATGGGGTGTAGCGGATGGGGGCGGCTAGGGGGCGCTTGGACTCCACCTGGCCGTGCCACGGTCAGCCCCAGGTGACGAGGGTGTCCGGCGGCGCTGTGGCGTGACGACCATTTGGACGAGCGCGGCGAGGCGGCTCTGCGTCTCGGGGTCGGGGTGACCTTCCGGCCAGCGGAGCAGGCGCTCGCGGAAGTCCGCGAGCGTGCAGGCGCCGCCCTGGCCGATCGTGCCGTCGTGGGATAGCTCGGCCAGGTCGAGTGCCTGCTGGACCAGGTGCGCCGTAGCCGTTGAAACTCAACTCCGTCTCGGCGGCCATCAGCAGGCGCTTCTGGCCGGGGCTGTAGAGGTTGAACTGGACGCTCATCGCGGGGCTACTCCCGTACTCGTGTGCGCCGATCGACACGGAGATCGACGTCGTGGCGGCGAAACGCCGACCGGTGAGAACGACACCGCGACCCCGATCGCGATATCGAGGTCGACCACCTCATCGGTTACTGAGACAACAACCGAACGAACCTGGCACGTGTACCTGCTCTATGAGGGACCAGGCGGCGACCACCGACGCCAAGGGACGTTCGCGGAAGCGGCCCTCCTGCACAGCCTCGTTTCCTCGGAGATGCCCATCCCGCCAGAGCGGCGCGCTCCCCCGCGTGACCGCGACGACGTAACCGACAAGAACGCCGTCTCCGGCCTGGACCGCGTCGATTGACATCGAGACCGACGCGATCGTCGAGAAGGTCGACCGAGTGAATCAGGAGGAGGAGGCATTTGTTCGGCGGCTCCACGCGCTAGCTGCGGTCGCGCTGAGGCGCACGCCAGAACGTCGCCGGGAGCCTCCAGCGCGGCATCCTCCCGGAGGTCGACGAGGAGGGCAACCAGCGCGATCCGATTTAACTGATCGGAGAGGGGCGGGGCGGCTACCGCCGACGTCGGCAAGGAGGGCTCCGCCACCCGCTGGACATCCTCGACAACGGCCACACCTAGCCCCGCAACAGCGCTACCACACCCCGGCCCCGCCCACGAGATCGACATCCCGACCAGGGAGAAAAGCACAACCCCGGGTTGAATCTTCACAAGACCTTCACGATCAGGTTTCTTCACCACGGCGGTGAGGTGCTGCCGCACTCGGAACACGCGGGGCGGATCGTCGAGGGGCACCACTACGCTTCCCCTCGTAATGCAGAAGCCCGGACCCCGTTGCCGCGGGGTCCGGGCCGAAGCGCGGAACCGTGCCGAACCCGAGGCTCTGCACTGGACCCACTCGACAAACGGCCAGTGTAGGACGCTGCGTGAATGACCGTCGCGTAGTGGTGCCTCAGGTTCGGCGACCCTCAATTCATGGAGGACGCATGAACTACGTGGCCCTTCCCGCCCTGCGGGACCTTGCCCGCTGGGGCGGCCTCATCACCGTCGTCGTGGTCGTGCTCTACATCCTCGTGCTGACCGGCACGAAGATCGAGCTGGCCATCGGCCCGGCCGCCTGATGAACCTGAGCACCCCTGCTCAATGGCCGGTGGCCGCCCACAGAGGCGGCCACCGCGCTCCCCCGCTGCTTTCGTCAGAGCCATCGATTTGGCCCTCGCCGGCCATCCCAACTAAAGCGACGAGTCCGGACGGATGCGGGCTCCCGGGATGATGCACGTTGCGATGCTCGCGTGTCGGCGGCATCCCAGCTCCTCACTGCCGGCCCCACTCCCATCCTCGGGAGGAAGGTAGACCCACTGGTCCTCTTGACGCGCGGAATCACACTCGCCGTCATCATCAACAAGGGCCAGACGAGCCAGGTCACAAGGCGATGCGTATCGGCTGGCGTCACATACTTCCATCCGGGCAACGTCCAGCGCGAGGGCGGCGCGCTCCATGCGACGCCGCGCCGCAGGCGCGAACATTCCTCCGTCCACCGCCCTTACGCGAATTTCCTCCCTCAACTCGTCAACCGCAGAAACGAGCTCCATGAGGTAGCGCGTCATATCGCCGTCCGGGGTGTCGTACGCCTCGGCCCGACGCACAGCCGGATCCGCCGGCATCGCGCTCGGGCCGAGCTGCCCGGCGACGGCCACCTGACGAACCCGCAGCAGCAGCGCATCTACACCAGCAAGGCGTCGCGTCACGCCGTCCAGCGACAACTCGTCGACGACAGCGATCCGCTCACCGGGACCTGCGATGTCGCCGTCAGCGTTGGCCGGCAGCGTGATGACGTCAGCAGTCACGACCCAGCAGTCGTCGACAACAGGGTCAGAGCCAGGCTCGCATTCGGGCGGGCCGATGATGACAGGAGCGTCCTGCGGAGCCGCTGTCACAACAGCGGCGAGTTCAGCTGCCGTGCTGATGATGCGCGGCCCTGTCGTCGTCATGGCTGTTTATCTACCATGCCGTGTCAAGTACTAAGAGCCGCGTCCTTTACAACGTAGATTAGTATGACGCATGTGGTGTCAGACGATGCATGCGGGGTTAGAGACGTTGACGTCGACGATTGCCCTGCTTCGGTGTCTCAGCTGGAAGCCGACGCGTCGACTGTTTGACGTCCGGTGTCATAGTCGGCGTCGCTGACGTTGTCGCAGACGTGCGCCGTGCTGCGTCAACTCGTCGCGACGACACGGCTGCTTTCAACGCGGGCAGTTCCTCGACAGGCACGACAACGACATACGCGTCGCCGTCGGGGGCGACAAATCCCCGGCGTGTCAACTGGCCGATCAGTTCAGCCGCCTTGTCGTGTCGCACCCATAGTCGCTTGGCGAGTGTTGGCAGGGAGCATTCTTGACTCTCGACCACAGTCAAAGCTGCCAGGCAGAAGACATTGTCATCGCCTGGTTGAATCGCAGGTTTGGCAGCGGGTTGACGCTGCTCCCGTTCTGACTGGGCGACGCCGGAATCGGGGGTGGCAGGCGCATCCTGCGTAACAGGCGTCCCTGTCCGGGTTGGTTGACGCGCAGCGGGGCCATTGGGACGATCAGCCGGAGTGGTCTGGTGTGCCAGCCACATCTGCAGACGTCGGGTCAGAACATGGGCGTCACTGCGCGAGGGACTGACAGGATCGTTTTTCAGCGCTCTTTTGTGCACAAGTTGCGTCAGGACTGCTTCTGGGTCCGCGCCTGACGCTTCAACCTGCGCGAGCATTCTCGCCAGGGTCGGCCACGCCGGATCTGCAAAGATCTCATCGACGTTGGCGCGGCCGGCGACCGCGCGTCTGACGGCCTGGCTCAGATCTGCCCGATATGCCGCCCTGCCAGCTCGAGCCCGCGCAGGCGCACCCAGCTTCTCCGCGGCCTCCTGGAGGTGTTCGGCCGCGACTCGCGCCGCGTTGGCATGCGTCTCCCGCCTGCGGACCTCGTAGCCTGCGGCGACAAGACGCACCGCCTGGAGCGCGGCCAGGATGAACGCCAGGGCCGCGAGGTCCTCGTCACCTGTCGACAGCGTTTGCCCCGCCGCTGCAATCGTGCGGAGAGCGACTCTGGCCTGCTGCGCGACCTGAGTTTGCACGTGCCAGGGCACACGACCTGCTCGCTCGAACGCCCGCGCCGCTGTCACCAGCTCATCACGCACCTGCTTCGGTGCCCGACCGGCGGCCGCGGTGAGCAGGTCGGCCAGTGCAGCGGTTGCTGCAGCCCCTCGCTTGTCGCCAGCCTGGCGGAGTTCGGAGCTGGCCAGACGTACCGCTTCGGCCGCCTGCCGCCAGGCGGCCACGCGCCGGCTCTCGCCGTCGGTGGCGTCGGCTACGTGCTTGGCAAGGCCCACGCTCTGTGTTCGGGTTGCGGCCGAGGGGGCGGAAAGGTCCGCCCAGCGCTGCCGGACGCGGGGAAGCGACAGGTCAGGGGCGAGTTTCGAACCGGAGAACCAGACCGGAGCACCGTCCTTAGCCCGGTCTTCTGGTCGTGCCACCGCGTAGCCGACAACCTCACCTGAAGGAAGCGTCCGTGTCTGCACGAGCATGCCTAATTGACGCAGTCGAGCGAAAAAGTCCTGCTCACTGGTTGATTCGACAGCCTCCTGCCGAACGGCTATAGCCAGCCACTCTCGCGTGGTCTTCGGCTGGCCCACCCTTCCGCGATAGTCCTTGAAGAGCCGCTGTGCCTTTCCCTGCTCGCCCCTGGTGGGGCGGGGAACGGCACTGTGATCGGCCGGGGCGGTTGCTCGCAGACCGTACTCTCGTTCGATCGCCCGGCATTCTTCTCGTAGTCGTAAGCGCTCTCCACGCAGGTCAGGGCGCTGCCCATCTTGTCTAACCAGCGTTGCCACGATGTGAATATGGTCCTCGCTGTGCCGTACCGCTATCCAGCGGCACCCATACGCATCGCCATGCGGAGCGACACCGGCGGCCGCCACTAAGCGGCGGGCTACCTGTGCCCACTGCTCATCGTTCAGCCACACGTCCCCAGGCGCGCAGCGTACGGAGGTGTGCCATACGTGCTGGCGGATGTGCCCCTTGCCCTCAAACACAGCCACTGGCCGGTCTAAATGTTTGGCGAGCAGCGCCAGGGCTGTTTGCCGCTCCGCAGTATCAACGGCCGTGGTGCGCGCTGGATCCGGCTCCGTCTCATCCCAAGAGGCGATCATTCGAGGGTCGTGGTGCTCCTCGTGCGTTCCTGGCCCATACAGGTACGAAAGCAATCCGAACGTGCGCGCCCCGTAAAGGATCTTGGCAATCATCGCCTAGACACTCTTACTGCCACAGCATCCGCTGTTGCCTCTATCCGAAGGACAGTGCGGTCGACCAGAGCAAACAGCCGGAGCAACTCATCGGCGTCCACTCCCACCTCCTGGGCTAGGTGGTCGAGATGGGCGCGGATGCGGCTCAGTTCAACTCGCGCCTTGACGAACTCCGCGACCTCCTGGCGACGTGTGACTGGGATCTGTGTCATGCCCGCACGAGCCACGGCCAGCGCCACCGTCGCGACGAACGCACCGACGCTCAACCCCTCGCGATCAGCTGCGGCCCGTACGTCAGCAATCTCACTATCAGAGAACTTCGGGGCAACGCGATGCTCACGGCGGCTATGGCTGTGCGTTCGCCTCCCCGTAGCCAATGCTGTCAGTCCCTCCCCACGCCAGATTGACATCGCAACGGACTATCCGTTGAGGATCATGTCAGGCGGATTGCCCTACTCGCCAGAAAAGGGCACCTTTCTTACCAACTTGCTCTGCAAATGATCATGAATAGTCTGAAACAGCAGTGCGCGGTCATCACCGCTGGGACTTGATGTCAGTGAATGCCTGGATTTGTTTTCAGCGGCGCCGGCGTCACCGGCAGCCGGTGGCACTGCCGTACGGCGTAGCCCGTACCGAGCCTCGGCCGGCAGCATGCGGCGCCCAGCGCGAACCAGGTGCCGCGCAGGTTGGCCCTCCTGCCGTCCCGGCGGGTGAGGGTCGCGACGATGTGAATGCGGTCAGCGGCGCGACGGATGGTGATCCACCGGTATCGGCACAGCAGCCGCAGTCCATGGATCGACGAGCAGCGCCTCTGCCCCCACTTCTGAGTGCTCGATCGGCTTGCGCGCACGTCGGCGGACACTGGGCAGGAGAGGTCATCGACAGCTGCCAGCACGGTTCTGTCGGCCTCGTATGCGAACGTAGGCGAATGGGCGACGAGCCTGAGGTCCGCATCGTTGACGGCCGTATCGTCATGGCGCCTGGGGTGGGGCCGGTGGCCATGGTGTGGCTGCCCCAGCACGGCCAGGTCATCGCGAAGATCCCCGCCAAGAGGGGGAACAAACGGTGGCTGCGCGCGACGGTGGGCGTCAGGTCTCCGCGTCTTGACAAGGACCGGTGGTACCTGCCGCGCAACTGCCTCACGAGGCTGGTGACAGCAGCGGTCGACCGGTACGGCTACATAGCGGTGTGGCGGGACATGTCGAAGCTGTCGCACTGCAACAAAGCCTGCTTGGAAGCGACGGGCGTTGACTGCGACTGCGCGTGCCTGGGGACCTTCCACGGCGAGGGCTCCGACGGCTGGTACGAACGCGTCGCTGATGCCATGGTCGCCGACCGGGGCGGGATCAAGCGCACCGTCGTGGTCTACGGCGGAAAGATGGTGGAGGGTGCCGCGGTTATCTACGACGGGGAGCTAGCCGGAAAGAAATACCTCGCAGACCGCGCCGACAGGGCCCGACTGGGCTGGCCGAAAGCCTCCCAGTTCATGTGCGCGGGCTGCCTGACCGCCCGGGCCCGGGTCTGGGACCACTGCCACACACACAAATTCGTCCGCGCCTCGCTATGCACCCGCTGCAACACCCGCCACTGGAGCGGATGGCAGCCCGAACACGGCCGGGCCGCCTCCAGCAGGAACCTTGACACCACCTACTACCGCTGGTGCCCCCACCATGCCGTCGATCCAGACGATCTCTGCAGCGCTTGATGCGAACCTCTACTCCGCTTTGCCCGCCCCGGAGCCAGCGCGATCAGACCAGGAGCTGCTCGGGCACGCCCGTACCGGGATAGATAGACCATCGAGGGCAGGTCGTAACGGTCCCGCAGGCTTTTCAGGGCCTTCCAGCGAGCGAGTCGGCCATGCTCCGATCTTCCCCGGCGCACGCGTCTGGAAGCCAGGCCCACACGCAGATGGGTATCTATATGGAGCGGGAGGCAGGCACCGGTGTCTCCGCCTGTCCGGCCATCGCCGAGGGAGGGCCGGACAAGTGCAGGCCCAGATAGCTGTCCATGTCCAGCTCAAGCCACTTCCGCTCAGGTCCGTAGCGGTTTCTGCCAGAATCACGGAATGGCGCGCGGACCGGATCTGAAGGCGTTACGCGAGCTCGTCGCCAGCGTCGTAGGCCATCTCACGTCCTACACTCATCGCGAGCTCGGTCCGCTCTGCGACCGTCTGGGAATGCCGCTGCCGGACGAAGGCTCCAAGCGCGAGCGGGTCAGCCAAGGCCTCGCCGATCTTTCCGACGCCGACCTTCCCATGGTGGCCGAGCGCGTCCTACAGCTGCTGCAAGTCTCCCCGCCGACCCGCAACGCGATTCAGGACGTCCTGTGGGCAGGCCACAACAGCCTGGATATCCCCGCAAAGACCCGACGGGACATCGCACGACATCTTGACCTCGCCGAGTTTGCTCTATACGCCGACCGATTCAAGGCCCTCCTCGCGCGCTTGTGGGTCCTGGACAACGGCCCGCTTGACTGGCTCATCGACGCGGGCGCGACGCTGAGCGCCCAGATCGACCAGCACGTTTTTCGTAACCCCGATTGGACTGCAGAGGATCTACTCGAACAACTTGGCGCGTTCGAAGCGGGCGACATGCGCTTCATGCTGTTCCTGGAAGGAATGACCAGCGCAGAGGTCCTTCCCGACGAGTCGGCACAACGGCGCGTGGTCGACACCATCAACCCGCACCTGCAAGCCATCGGGGCCGAACTTCGCGAGACCGGAACCGACGGCGGATACCCCGTCTTCCGCATCACCTCGACCCAGTCCGCACGATCCAGACAGCCCAAGAACCTGATCTTCGCCACGACAGCCAAGCCCGACATCCGCTTCCTGAGCGCCGTCGACAACGACATCGAAGTCCTCAACCCGGGCGACGTCCTTGTCTACGACCGCCCCATCAGCGCCGACGGCATCCTCTGGCGCCACCTGCAGGCATGGTGGAAGGAGACTCAGAACCTGCCAACCGATGAGGACGCGAAGAACTCCCTGTACAGCAGGCTCGGTTCCTGCCTGCCAAACAACTCCAAGGCCCAACGGAACCTGTTCACGCTCTACCACGAACTGCATGGCCCGAATGTTCCGGGGCTGCCTGCCCTCCTACCCGAGGTGTGGCTGCACTGGGACCCCAAAACCGTGCGTGCCCGCGGGCCCGAAGCACTACTCCGGTTCCGCATGGACTTCCTGCTTCTCCTCCCTCGCGGCCAACGCGTCGTCCTGGAGGTCGACGGTCCCCAGCACTACTCAACCGATGGACGACCCGATAGCGCCAAGTACGCAGCTGGCATGAAGGGTGATCGAGATCTCAAGCTCAGCGGATACGAGGTCTTCCGCTTCGGCACCAACGAACTCAACGACCCAGCCCAGGCTCGTACCCTGCTCCAGCAGTTCTTCGCCGACCTGTTCGACAGGTTCGACGTCATCCCCTCCCCTGACTGAGCACCGTCTGGGGCTGCCGCTGATATCGATTCCGCGCACGTCACTGAAAGTTTCTCCGCGTGCTACATCAGTGAACTGGTGATCGGCAGGGGTGCGGGCGGATCGTGCTGCGGCCCGCACCCCTGCGCCCGTCAGCCGGTGATGTGGTTGACCAGAGTGATCACGGCCCAGATCCCGACGCCGAGGACGCCGAGACCGATAACGGCACAGAAGATGAACCAGGCGGCGAATCCGCGGAAGAACATGGGGATGCCTCTCGTACAGGCGGTGTGCGGGGCGGCCGGTGCCGCCCCGGGGGTCAGTGGGTGAGGTATGCGACGGCGACGATGACGGCGTTGGCGAGCGGGATGGCGGCGACGGCCGCCCAGAGCGTCAGTCGCCTCACCGCGGTCACTTTTTGGTGGGCGGGGTGACGTTGATCGAGCCGCCCGAGGGGATCGGGATGACGGAGACCTTGCCGTCTTCGATCGCCTGGTAGAGCACAGCGCCTTCCGGGCCGAGCAGGTCCACGAGCTTCTTCATCGACTGGAGCTTGGTGTCGATGCGGTCGTTCTCGTTCTGCTGCGCCTTGTTCCGCTCCTGCGCCTCCACGGACGCGTTCACGGCGGCCAGGATGTTCGCGGGCGGCTCAGGGCTGCGCAGGATCATCGTCATCTTGGTGAAGTACGGCTGCCCGGTGAGCTGCTGCACGTAGGTGGCGACGCCGGCGGCGACGGCGGTCTCCCACTTGGTCTTGGCGCCGTTGCGGTTGTAGTGCAGCTCCTCCCACCCGTACTTGAGGGTTTCCTCGTCCATGGCACGCTCGAGTGCGTTGCCGAGGTAGAAGCGGAGCATGTTGCCCCATCCCTTGCCGTCCGCGCCGCCGTCGTACGCCTCGTACTTGAGGCCGATCTGCTCGTGGAACGCCTTGAGGAGCTGGCAGTCGGCGCCGTTCATGTAGAACGCGAGCCCGCCCGCGATGCTGAGGTCCACGCCGTCCTTGCTGGCGCTGTGGATGGGCTTGGCCTCCGACTCGGCGCGGCCGGTGAAGTCGTAGGTCCGCTGCTGGTTGGGGTAGACGTACGCCTCATCGTTGGGGCCGCTGATGTCCTGCTGGCCGGGCCTGATGCAGTTCTGGAAGGTGGTATCGGACATGGGGCCGGCGTCGTAGACGATGCCGACCTTGTCCGGGTCCGGCGTCGTCATGGTGCAGGCGGTCGCGAGGACGGCGACAGCGGCGAGAGCGACGACGGTGCGGGGGCGGGTGTTCATCTGGTGGACTTCCCTTCGGGGAGCTTGTGCAGGTTGGTGTGGCAGTTGCGGATTTCGTCCAGGACGATCACCGGGAACGTGGAGTCGAGTTCGCGGTGTAGGTGGGCCTGCTCGCGGAGCTTTTCGATCAGCTCCTCGTACGCGGCGAGCTTGAGCGCGTTGATCTTGGCCTGGCGTCGGCTGATCTCGCGCCGCTGGCCGAGCATGATGGCGGCGGCGACGATCAGGACGACCAGGACGGCGAAGGCGAGGAATCCGAGACCGAGGGCGCCTTTCACTGCCAGTCGCCTTCCTGCGCGTCCTCGGGGAGCGTGCAGTGGTACTCGACGTGGTAGTTCGGCGGGTAGTACCCCGGCGGGTACCACACGGCGCCGTAGGCGGGGTACTGGCGCCAGCCGTCGTACCGGAGGACCGGGCGGGGCTGGACGTACACGACGTGGTTGTTGACGGTCTTGTGCTGGACGTGGACTGTGACGCGGGGCTGCCTGGGGGCCGGGTAGGTGACGCTCGTCTTCGGGGTGGTCCAGGTGTGGCGGTCGGTGTTGGTCGATGCCGACTTCTGCTGCGTCTTGGTCGTGACGGTCGTGCGGGTGACCGTGCGGGTGACCTTCGTGGTGGTGCTGCGGCCGCCGGGGGGCGGCTTGAGCGCGGGCAGGGTGGCGGCGCATGCCGGCTGGTCGTCGGAGCACGCCGACACGGTGAGCGCCGCAGCTGTTATCACGGCCACGGTGACGGCCGCTGTGATGGTGCGCATGGGCTTTCCCTTCCGAGCGGAGAGGGGCAGGCGGTTGCCTTGTGCGGTGTGACTTGCGGCCGGCCCGTGCGACTCCGGACGCGGAGTGCCCGGAATCTGCTACGCCTGAGAGCGTTGTAGACCGGATAGATTTCGCGTTGCGGCCTTAGCCGCCCTTCAGGTTGCAGCTGTTCCGCAGCGGGTGAGGTGATCAGGCGCGGGCGGCGTATCCCGTCAGCCCACCCGAAGTCCAAGCCCAGGTGGCCCGGCCGGCCACCCTCACGTGGTCGTCCATGGCAGCGCGGTCCTACGGACCTGATTGGCGCGGCCCGGCGGGCGACGGGAAGGTTCAGTGGCGCTGCAGTGCGCTTGCAAGGGCGTCGGCCACTTCCTGCAGCTGGTCGTTGGGGACCGTGATCTCGAGGCCGCTGGGCTCCTGATCACGGGTGATCGCGAAGGTCACCTCGGCCCAGACCTGGGTGATGTGCAGGATCGTGCTGTCACCGCGTGTACTGCCGATGGAGCGGAAGTAGGGCCGCTCGGGGTTGCGAATGATTTCCTTGAGGAGAACCTGCAGGGTTTCGGCGTTCTTACTGTTGAGTCCGATGCCCTGCCGCGTCACGCCTTGAGCGATGGAGCCGAAGGCGAGGATGACCACGTGATCGTTCGGCAACGGCCAAGTGCTGTGCGGCGGGACAATGTGCAGGGTGCCGTCTCCGAAGGTGAGCGTCACGCCGAGTCTCTCGGCCGGTTTGGCCGCCATAGGGAGTAGTCCTCCGATGCAAAGTACGGGCCGCCCCTGGCATCCGTGGCGGATCCGCGGGCAGTACTCGCCGCTGAGGAGTGAGCATGTGAGCGCTTGAGAATTCGGCTCGCCTCGCGGCGCCCCGTTCCGTCACGTGGGGCGCCGCGTAGCGCGTCCGTACGCCTCAATTCCAGAGGGTCTGGCAGTTGGGGCTGTGGCTCTCGAACAGAGGGCGAGCGTGGCAGTCCCAGCAGGGGCGGATCAGCTCGCGGAGCACCTCGCGGGCGTGCCGGACTCGGCGCGGGACATCGATGAAGTGGATGCAGACGAGCTGGTAGCGGTCACGGAGATCGAGTTGCGCGAGGCGGCGGTTGATCGGCTTGAGCAGGTTGACGACGGCCTTGATGGGTCGCACGGCCGTATTGCGCAACGCGCTCGCCCTCACCACAGAGCTGTCATTGAAGAGCGCTTTGTTGCGCTGGAGTTGCTTTTCCGGTCCTTTGTTCTGGGGGGTGGATGCGGTCATCCGGCCTCCTGACACGAGCGAGTGCCACGGGAAGTGACACAAGGCTCTGACTGGGTCCCGCCGGGCTGTCGTCCCGGCGCTTAGGTCGTCAAACCGCGGGTTCTCGGGATGGGGGAAGGCCGCGAAGCGGTCTTGCCTTCCCCCATCCCGAGGTTCCGCGGTAGACCTAAGCAAGCGCCGGGACGACAGCCCGCACTGTGTGAGGCTGGCGGATACAGCTAGATCCGATGGCCTTCGACCCTGTCCCTGTTGGCCGGGCGGCGCCGGCTGGAGGGCTGACGCGCAGCGGCACCCTGCACGGCGCGCGCAAGATACTGGCGGTGCATACCCCGGATGACCTCCTCCCCGACGCTGCGCTCACGGCCACTGTCACGGCGGATGCACTCCTCCAGCGGAACATGGGTCAGGTCGCAGACCTCGAAGCCAGCACCCGCCTGTTCTGCGAGCACGCGGAGGCTGTCGACGACCCTTCGCGATAGGTTGGTGTCGTCGCAGATCACGTTCACGCCAGCCTCGAGAAGGGCGGTGATGACGGCGTCGCGAACCGTTCGGACCTTGTCTTCGGTCGCGTCGCCGAGGTACTCACCATCGTGAAGCATGGCACGGAGGTCGTCCCGGTTGACCCGGGCCCGGCTGGCCGGGTCCTTGGCGACCCACTTCTTCGCCAGGGTGGACTTACCGGAACCCGGGAGGCCTCGGGTGACGCGAAGGATCGGCACGAGCAAGGCTCCAATCAGTCGGAAAGGCTGGTGGCGAGGCCAGGGCGAAGGGTGTCATTGGGGTGCGGGGTGGCCAGGGCCAAAGCCGCTGCGTCAGCCGGGACGCGTGAGCGCCACGCCGTCCAGGAGCGTCTTCGTCAGCTGATCTCTTCGGTCAGGCGAGACGCTCGATATGAGCCCAGATCACGGTTTCGGCGGCATCACGATCGAACCCGCGTTCACCGGAGTGGTGAATGAACCGGTAGGTCCCTGGCGGTACGTCTACGACGGTGTCAGTCCAGTCGAGCCTGGCGGGGTCGCCACCTCGCTTCTTCCACTGCTCGAAGTCGGCAATGGAGTAGGCCCACAGGTCCGTGCAGATGCTCGCCAGGCAGTCGCTTTTGGGTAGCGACGGAACCTCGTCGTCGTCGTAGCCCGGGGTGGCGATGATGTAGTGGTCCGGGCTCGTGCGATACAAGCCGAGCTCGCAGTTGCTGGCTGGGCCGTAGGCGCATCCGAGGGCGGCCATGGCCTCGACCGCCTGGGCCTGACCAAGGGCCGTGGTGTAGTCGGCGAGACCAGAGTCGTCCCAGTCGTAGATGGGCCGTAGGTCGTCGCTGACAAGCAGCTTCCCGGACGACACATCGATGGTGATCTCGGACGTGATGCCGTTCGGGTAAGGGCAGGGGTCCTGCACTCGGATGGCGTCCTCGGTGACCTGGAACTTCGGCGGGCGGCCGCAGACGGCGCAGGGGTCCGCCCCCATGACCAACGGTTCCACACCGCCGAATGGCCGGAGCACTTCCACCTCACTCCACCGTGGGATCATGTGTCCGTTGCTCTGCAAGGGCAGTCTCGCGATGCTCACGGAATGGCTTCCTCTCGGCAGCGGACGAGACTCAGGGCCGCCGGTCGAGCGCCACCGTCGGAGCCTGGTGCCCGCGGGCTCTCGCGGCGGGGGAAGGTCGCCAAAGGCAATCGGGCCGGGGCAGGGCGTGTCCTTCCTCCAGGCATCGGCAACGCTCTCGGAGTCAGGCAGATGCGTCCGAGGTGGTGACCTCGGGTCAATCGACCCACCCCCGGCCGCTTCCTGAGACCTCGTGATACTGGTTGATCTTGTGGGTCGTCGCGGTGGTCACGACGGGGACCCTCACGGCCTGGCCCGTCTCGCCGTCTGGCGACGCTGTGTAGCCCGGTTCCAAGAGGCGGTTCGGGCTTTATGGAAGTTAGATCGAGCTCCCGTTCATGGCGACGGCGTCAACTCCGTGCGAGCGCAGTAGCCGTGCTTCATCCTCGTCGTCGGCGTAGTCCCACCCTTCCGCTGCACGAATTTCCGCGGACACATGTTCATGCCCGGCCGTGCATTCCCAGCCGCGATCCGTCTCCTGCGCGTCCGCACCGCATGTCTCAATGATCGGCGCGCCGTCCTCGTCGTACCTTCGCGTATCGATCTCCCACCAGCAGGGCCAGATCGCGATGCCGGTGTAACAGAGACGGACGCTCTTGACGCTCCTGTGGGCCTGAGAGCACCGTCCGCACCTGATGCTGTGCCAGCGCTTCACCGCGTCACCAATCCCTTCGGCACCCGGGGGTCGGCTGTGCACATGTCGTAATCCCCGGCCAATCGCGTGTCCCGGTCATCGGGCTCACGCCATTCCCTCCTCGTAATCGCCGGTCAGCACGACATTGTTGGGGTCCCACCATTCCGGGGCGTTTTCCTCCTCCAAAGGGTCGAGCTGGTGCTCGGGCAAGGCGCCGCAGTGCCCACATTCCCCTGTGCCGTCGGGGTGCGCCTCACGGGAGGTCACCATCTCCTTGCGGATGAGGGTTTCCAGCCAGGTCACTTGTCCGGGCTGGAGCAGGATCGTCCAGGCCTGGCCGCTGATGGGGTTGGTCAGGGTGAGTGGGTAGACCTCCCCAGGCAAGTGATCTTCGGTTGGGTACGTTTCGACGAACTCGGCGAGAGTTGCAGCAAGCGGCTGCGCCACGAGATCCACGGCCGGGCCCTCCTCCGGCTGCGGCACAGGCAGGTTCCCCACAGAAGTGATCTCCGTCATCGCGCATCCCTTTCTCACCGCGGGGGGCTGGGTGCCCGTCCCGACTGGCTGCCATAGGCGGGCGCGGCGGGGAAAGGCCGCAAGTCTTGCCGGCCACCCGAAGGGTGGAGGGTTCCGGTAAGACTTGCGGCCTGTCCGCCGCGCCCGCAGGCTGCAAGTCGTCGGGACGGGCACCCAGCCTCCCCGCTGTGTGTCCGGCCCTGAGCGCATTGCCTCTGCCGGCTTCCACGGACCTCGGTAAGTACGCCGTCCGCGTCGTGTTTGACCACGTCAAGCCTGTCGGCCCCTCGCCCGGCTCGCGGAGGGCCGGACCGGTTCGCGGCCACGGCGACCAGGCTCGCCGCCCTGGTCGAGTTGGATACGACGGCCGAGCAGGTGCGCGCCGGACGCGCCGTGAACGGGCTGGCATGCGCACTCACGTCGTGGAGACCCTGGAACGCGGTCGTGGACTACGGGGGCCACGCATGGTCGTCCGGTCATGGTTTTGGGGCGCCATGACTGGCCTGAGCGAGCACCGGGATGGCAGCCACCGGCAATGTGGGAGTGGAAGTCAGCTGTATCAGTTGCTGATCTTGTCGATTTCGTCGCTGGTAAGCCACCGTTCCACCAACGACGGCAATTCCTCTGCTGGCACTGACCAACGGCCGTGCCCATTGTTCGGCTCCCAGCAATGCACGGTCGTCCTACCGTTGGTCGTCTCTACCCGGGTTACTTTGACGAGCGCGGGGACACCGCCTTGCTCCCAACCGTGCACGGGGTGCCGCTGTCGATGCTCTCTGTGCTCAAACCACATGCCGTGCCGCGGCGTTCTGTTTCTGTCTGTGCTCACTGGCATCTTGTAGCACGATCGGGGAATCGTCGGCGCGGCCGTATAGTACGGCAAAGGCCGCCCCCGGCCCGAGGCAGAGACACCAACGTCCACTGGCGGCTGCGCCGGTGTGTGGGTCATCCGCGACGGTTCCCGCCGTCGTCAGGCGTAGGGCCGCAGTGCCCGCACGCGCCCGTGCCGCCCTGCGCCTCGTGGCACGTGGTCAGCTCGGCCCGCACCAGCTCGGCGAGCCAAGCGACCTGCCCGGGCTGTAGCAGGATCGTCCTGGCACGGCCGCTCGCTGGGTCGGTCAGCGTGAGCGGGTAGACCGGGGCCGCCGGGCTATCGGTCGGGTAGGTGTCGACCAACTCGACTAGGGCGGCGGCGAGGCCCTGCACCTGCCCGAGGTCCTCGGGTGGCGTCGGCGGCGGCACGGGCAGCCCGGCGGCCGCGAGCACGGCGTCGGCCTCGCCGAGGAACAGACTCGCCGGTACGTGGAGCTGCGGCCCGTCCGGGGCGGCCGGCGGAAACTCGCCGCAGCCACGCCACTCGTCGGCGAAATCCGCGTCGAGGTCAAGCGACAGCAGCCAGTCGCGAGCGGGCAGCGCGGTTACGCGGTAGTCGTCGCTGCCCTCGGGCGCGTCGCCGATCGTGTGCACGATGCCCGCCGCGGCGTCGAGGTAGAGGGCGATCACGTCATTGCCGTATCCGAGCCCCTCAGACAGGTACTCGGCCAGGTGTGGCAGTACGCGGCACCGATCAGCCAGGGCTGCCCGGCGGGCGTCGAGCTGTGAGGCGGGAAAGCGACTGACGGCTGCATTGCCGGTCATGAATGGGAGCCTTCCTGATTGCATGGACGGTTGGCAGAGCCATGTATCAGCCACTGCAGCGGTGCCCCTGTGGGCGTCGCAATGAGCCGGCCGCCCCTCGATGCTGCGTGTGAGGGACGACCGGCCCGGATGCTGGGTAAGTGCTTTCCGATCTATGGCATGGGGTGGCTACATGCGGACTCGACCGCCTCGCTACAACAGCTGCGCGACCATCTCGGCGAACTCCTCCGGGGGAACGATCCGCACGCCGAGGGATTCGGCCTTCGCCCGCTTGGACCCCGCGTTCTCACCCGCGACGACCAACGAGGTCTTCGCCGAGACGCTGGACGACGCCCGGCCTCCGGCCTGTTCGATGAGCTCGTTCATCTGGTTGCGGGACAGTGCTGCCAGCCGCCCGCTCATCGCGCCCGTGACCACGACCGTCATCCCGGTCAGTGGCAGAGCGCCCGGCTCGTCGCCGCCCGGCGCCGGGGTGGTCGTGCCGCCCTCGTCACCGGCCACCGCCGTCACACCGGGCTCGGCCATGTTCACCCCGGCGCGGACGAGCTTGTCGATCAGGTCGCTCAGCTCGGCCAGCTCGGCGACGATCACGGGCGCCTTCTCCGGGCCGATGCCGTCCACCTTCTGGAACCCCTCCGCGTCCGCCGCGCGGATGGCCTCCATGGTGGCGAAGTGCCGAGCGATGCGGCGGCTCATCGAGCGCCCCGTTCCCCTGACCCCGAGCGCGCAGAACACCCGGCTCAGCGGTCTGGTCCTGGCCCTGTCGATGGCGGCCAGGAGGTTGTCGGTGGACACCTCCCCCATCCGCTCCAGCCCCAGCAGCTGCTCGCGGGTGAGGAAGAACAGGTCGCCGAAGTCGGTGATCAGGCCGGCGTCCAGCATCTGCTGGATGCGGTTGTCGGCCAGCCCTTCCACGTCCAGCTGGTCGCGGCCGACCGCGTACCGGATCGAGGCGATCGCGCGGCAGTTCCGGCCTCGCACGCACCTCCACCGCTCCTGGGAGGTGTCGATCTCGTCGCCGCAGGCCGGGCACACCTCCGGGAACACGATCGGCTGCTCGTCGCCGGTCCGCAGGTGCACCACCGGCGAATCCACCCGCGGGATAACGTCGCCCGCCTTATATACGACGACACTGTCGCCCAGCATCAGGCCGCGGCGCGTGATGTCGGAGGGGTTGTGCAGCGTCGCGTACGTCACGACGGAGCCGTCCAGCTCCACCGGCTCCAGAACCGCCCGCGGAGCGATCACGCCGGTCCGGCCGGTGTTCCACTCCACGCCGAGCAGCTTCGTGATCTTCTGTACGGCGGGCAGCTTGTAGGCGATCGCCCACCGCGGCGCCCGCGAGCTGAACCCGGCCTGCGCCTGATCCGCCGCGTCGTCCGCCTTGATCACGATGCCGTCGATGCCGAAGGGCAGCTCCGGCCGCGCGGCGGCGATCTCCTCGACCCGCTGCTGCGCCTGCTCGACGGTCGTCGCGACGATCCCGGCGACCGGGGTCCCGGCCGTGGTCTGCGCGCCCTGCCCGGCAACCCAGCTCATCACCTGGCTGTGCGGCAGCTCCCGGAGCCGCGTCGCGAGGTCGGAGGTGTCGTCGGGCAGTGGCAGTGCGCCGTACCCGAAGAAGGTCAGCTCGCACACGTACGGCCGGTCCTGCGCCCTCAGGGTGCCCGCGGCGGCGCTGCGCGGGTTCGCGAACGTGGTCCCGTCATGCGCCTGCCGTTTCGCGCACGCCTCCTCGAACTGCCGGGCGGTCATCATCACCTCGCCACGCAGCTCCACGGTGACCGGGTCGGCCAGTCGCCCGGGGAGACCGGCGATCGTGCCGATCGCGTGGGAGACGTCCTCGCCCGCGCTCCCGTCGCCGCGGGTGACCAACTGGACGAGGCGGCCGTCACGGTAGCGGGCGGCGATCGCCAGCCCGTCCAACTTCGGCTCCACGGACCACGCGGTTACCGGACGGCCGAGCCGGCGTTCCAGCGAGGCGGCCCAGCCGGCCAGCTCCTCAGGCCCGAACACGTTGTCGAGGCTGAGCATCGGCACGGTGTGCGGGACATCACCCACGACTCCGGCGACCCTGCCCGTCGGCGAGGCCTCCAGCACCTGGTCGGGGTGGGCCTTCTCGTAGGCGGCGATGCCACGGACGAGCCTGTCGTAGGCGTCGTCGTCCAGCGGGGAGGTGCCGTCACCGTAGTAGGCCGCGGCCGCGTCGGCCGCCAGCTGGACCGCCTCGGCGTAGGCGGTCTCATCGGGGATCGCGTCGATCGGGGGCGCTTCAGTCATGCGGCCATCGTGCCGGGAAGGTCCGACAATGCTGTCGAAACGGGAGGTTGAATGCATAGCAGCTTCCTGTTCGAGGGGGTGCCGGGTGAGCTAACCAGACAGCCAAGAGCGTGTGGACAAGTGGACGCATGACCTGGCCAGGCCGCTGACTTCACAAGGTCCCGGACAATTCGAGGAGCCGCGTGAGTGCGGCGGTGCGAAACTTTTCAATGATCTGAGCGTGACAGAGAGTCGTGAGACGGCTGGTGAGGTAAACGGGCTCGTTCTTCAGCCGCCCACCACCTACAGATGGACGACGATCAGCGAACCGCTCGGAAAGGCAAGCGGCCTCCACTCAACTCGTCGCCTCGACGGTGGAATAGCCCTCGTGTGCTGTCCCCGGGCATGCAATGGCCCACATCTTCAGACCAATGGCGACTGTCGCGAAACGATTAAGATTGCAGGTAACCAGCGGCGCGGGCGATGCAAACCAAGGCAGCACGACGCTCGACAACGATTGTGGACAGCCGGTCGACGTCGCTAGCAATGCGGCGCATCTGGTGTGCGGGGAGGGGGTTGCTGCCGTCGCGGATCACGCGCGTGGTCTGGCGGGCGATCCTGGTGATGCTCCTGCAGTAGCGAAGGAACTCGTCCTCCGCAGCGACGATGCGCTCGGCGGCGTCCCAGAGTTCGGCTGCCGCGACGGTCTCGCCCTGCGTAGGTAGGCCTAGACGAAGCAGTTGTGCGGCGATGCGCTCAGTCCTGAACATGAAGAGCGTCTCCGTGATGAGGCGGTAGCGGCGCCGGCTGCATCGCCGGGCTAGGCGGGACGACGAGATCCTGCGGACACACCTCCGTAACGCGCGGCATGTCCTGCGACGGCACATCCCGAGCGGCGTCGCCTCTGTCGAGCTGGGCCTGCAGGCGAACCTTCTCCTCTGTCGCGGCGATCAGGTTGCGTTCGGCTTTCCTTGCACGAGACCGGAGTTCGCCGTTTTCCCGGCCGAGTGATTGAGCCTTGTCGTGCGCCCTCTCGTATCGACGCTCCCAGGCATTGGACTTAATGGCGGCAGCGCGTGCTGTCCGATTGGACCTGACGGCTCCGCCAAGGACGGCACCGTAAGCGAGAGCAGCCACAACGACTAAGAGCAGCGCCCCGTGGGTCAAGGAGATAAGAACTGCACATGTCACCGTGCCCACGAAGGATAGGACAGCCTGACAGCAGAGCCGTGGCTCGCCACGGAGATTTCGGAAGGTCACTGCTTACCTCACCTGTGTGCGGGTAAATGGCATTCAAGGAACACGTCTCCGGTTAAAGGACTAGTTCCAGGACAGACCGAGCGCGACGATGATCGAGAGGTCTTCAGTGCTGGGACGCCCAGGCGTGACGAGTCGTACCTTCGGCCTCGCGATCTGCCGTAGAGAGATGCCTTTGGGTCCATGCCTAGCGGACATTCGCAGCTGGTAGTCGTCCATCGAGAAGTGCACGGAGAACCATGGGTCAGCATCGCGCCCGGCACGGAATATGGCGTCCGGGGACGTTTGGGTCCACCTGAGGCACACGCACAGTGGATCCCCGCAATGGCGTGAAGACCGCTGAGTCCTTCGATACTTCTCAAGCCGGCCGGACAGCATTGGACATGCCTGACGTGAGTAGGCGGCGCACCAGGGATGCTGTGCAGGCTCGCCTACGTAGGCGACCATGAAATCCTGCGGCTTGGCCATCAGCACCGCAGTGCCGGTCAGTGGTCTGCCGCACAACTGGCAGAGTCGATTCTGCAGGCAGGCCTCGACCTGGGCGGAGTCGACCTCTCCAAAAATCGGGGTTCCGTTACGATGCCGCAGGGTGATGATCGGCACGACCAAGCCGTGCCACGTCGGCCTTTCGTGAAGCGGAACCGGTACGGGTGGCGTCATGGGTACACCACGCCTGTCTGCATGTTGATTGCCGCGGCTGCAGCCTGCCATTCGTCGATCATGGCCAGCTCGCGCTGACGGTCTTCGCAGGCGGCGCCAGGCGCGCTGGAGCATTGGACTTCCTCAGTCCGCTCATCGCATTCGCCGTGCTTGCTGTATTCATCGCACGCCGCACGCAAACCCTGCAGAATCGTTCTGACCTTGTCCTGACGCAGGATGATCACGCAGAGGTCTGACTCTTCCGGGCTCTCGTTGACGACAGTCTGCGGCGCGCTCATCAGATAGTCACCGAGAACGAGTAGAAGTTCGACAGGAACAGGTGGTCGCCAGCGAAGAGGTCCACCACGCCAACAGACACAGGATGGCTCCTATACGTGGTCAAATAGATTGCAGTGCGTTCGATGACGGTGGTCACGCAGCCCCCTGCCTGGTGGTCAGGGCCGACTCGGCCAATCACCCGGCTCGGCAGATGCAGCAATGCCGTTGCGACGAAATGACTGGCCGGCGACATCGCTGTGCGTGCCATGGATGGTATGCAGATGCATTTGGAAGGCGCTCAGTGCCCGCTCTGGTGGCGCGGTCGCGAACCGCTTTGTCAGTGCAGAGACGTGCGACAGCTGGCAATACTTTGACCAGGTGCATTCGCCGACTCTCGCGGCCGCCTGGGGCTCGTGGCTGGGCGCGGGCGCCTCAGCCAAGCACCCCTTCAGCAGGCGCTCCTGTAGCGGCTTCGAAGCGTGCAGACCTAGCAGGCGGGCGTGATCTAGGTAGTCCCGCGCCGCTTTACCAAACCGTGCAGTCGCTGTAGGCGAGTTGGGCCTTCGTACGAAGCCAACCCCGCAGGAAACCCCCGGCGAGTGAAGGCCCTGTCATGCGCCGGGACGAACGGCTCCTGCGAACGTCCTCTTGAAAAAGGAGCCGAGTCTGTTGATCCTCACCCGAGCGCCGGCGCGCGGGGCGTGGATCATCCTGCCGTTTCCGACGTACATGCCGACATGGCCGCCGCCGCTGGTGAAGATGAGGTCGCCGGGCTTGAAGTGGCCCCAGGACACCTTCTTCCGTACGGCGCTGCGGATGGACCACGTCGTGCGCGGCAGCCGTACGCCGGCCTTGCGCCAGGCGTAGGTGACCAGACCCGAGCAGTCGAACGCGCCCGGTCCGCTGGCGCCGTAGCGGTATGGGTCGCCGATGTGCCTCTTGGCGACCTCGACGGCTCGCCTGGCCTTGGCCCTCTGGCGTGCGGCCCCGCTTGGCATCATCGTTCCCTTGACCGCTCGCTTCTTCGCAGTGCTCTTCTTGACGATCGTCATCCCGGCCGCGGCTTGCTCCTGCGATGCGGCCAGCGCAGCCGCCAGTGGACTCTGTATGGAGACCGTCACCGTCTCGGCGGCTGACGCTGGCCCCGCGAGAGCCACGAGGGAGCACATCAGTGCGGCGACGCCAAGGACGAGGTGGGCAAGGCGGGACAAATATGCAGGGGTGGTAGACAAGAAGGCTCCTCAAGTCTTCCGATCGCGACTGCTGGGTTGCCTGACGAACTTGAGTGGGAAAGCCCTGAGTGCGCGGGCCGCGCTTGAGGGCCGATTCGCTCCCCGGAATCACGCCCGGCGGGCCGTCGATCACAGCCAGAAAGGGCTCAGCCGCTCCCGGGGATGACGGGAGCGGCTGAGAGCCAAAGAGGCGGGGCGCGACTCCCGACGCGGCATACATCGGGAGCGAGTAGTGCTCAGCGTCCGCTGGAACCGAAATACCGCAGGGAATTGCCTCGATGGCGCGGCTCGGGAAACTCCACATCCCAGGCGGCATCCGCAGGGTGTTCCTCAGCGCGGAGGCTCTGCAGAGCCCGGTCGCGCGCGGCCCTGGCCGCGGCACGCAACGCCTTCTGGTCCATCTTGGAAACGGCGCGGATGCCCCGCTTGCCCACACCTCGGGGGTAGTTGTACGGGGTGAAGTTCCGGATCACCCGTTCAGGGGCTGGCCGGTGATCCCCATCAGCACCCATCACCGCCTGCGAGTAGCGAAGAGCGCTACCCCGGTGGGTGATTGCAACGTCAGTGTCAGATTCTGCCCAGTCGGCGTAGCCGGATCGATGCTCGCGGGGTACGTGATGGAACGTGCGGGAAATGGTTCCTCCTCCGTTGAAGGGGGCGGCCGGGCTGCGGGGTGAAAGCTGACCGGGGGAGGTGGATGACGACGGTCATAAGCACCCTCCGTTTCCGCCTGGGGATGTGTTCGTCCCGACGGCCTACCGCTGGTACCTCGCTGTGAGGTACCAGCGGGGTGATTAGAACGGCGGCTGGTAGGAGAAGCCGCCGCCGGTCCCGCCGCCACCGCCTTGGAGTTGTTCTTTTTCAGCTCGGCGACCAGTGCGCACGCGCCGCCGGCGATGATGGCTGCGGCGGCGATGACGGCGATCTTCTTCTTGCGAATCTTGCAAGCGTTGGTTAGCGAGGGGCCGCGGGGTCCATCCAGTAAGGAATGCCCCTCTTTCGTTTCGGGGTGCCATGCTTGGGCTTGTTGCGTTTCGAACCCGCCCAGTAGCGGATGGACTTAGTTCGAACCCAGGAAGGGACGCGCTTTTTGTATTCTTTCTTCACGAAGCCTCCACACCATTGAATTCGGTGGTAGTCCTGAATCCGCGGCGAAGATGATGCAGGTGCACGGCCAACAGTCGTCCGACAGTGTCGTCAGCCTTCCCACCGGGATGGGCGGCCTGTTTCCCGTCCCGACTGGCTGCCGTAAGCGGCCACGGCGGGGAAGGGGCGCAAGCTCCGCCGGCCACCCGAAGGGTGGGGATTTCCGGTGGGGCTTGCACCCCGTCCGCCGTGGCCGCAGGCTGCAAGTCGTCGGGACGGGAACCAACCCACCCACAGACCTCCGAACCGCCCCCCGACCGACCTCTGCAGGTGGCCAGTGATGCGCTGTGGGCCATGGTGGGGACGCGAATTGAATGGCTTACAGGTCGAACGCCGTCTCGTACCCGTCATCCACGGGCTTCACTGCTCGTGCTCCCTGTTCAGCCGGGCTGCTCCCTGTTGAGCCGGGCGCACAGTTCCCGCATCGTCTCCTCATCGGCCTGCAACGGCGCCTTGCCCGGGCCCTCTCGGTAGCCGAGCCCGCCGAGGTGCAGGTCGACCACCTGCCACCGGTCGGGCCAGGTCATGGACACCACCGCGTACCGGCCTGGCACGTTGTAGGGGCTGCGCCGCTGCTCGACCCACGCGTTCGCCCCCATGGACCACCCGCCCGACACTCGCGGCGAGTAGCGGAACTCCAGCCAGCGCGCCGGCCCGGCCGCCCAGGTGCGCAGTTGCTCCAGTTCGCTGTCCTGACTGGGCCCGGCCTTGTACGTCAGTGGCTTCTGCCGCATCCACGCCACCCCGCCGGCGGGAGGCTGCTCACCGTGGGCGACCAGGAGCACCCCGGGCTGGCCAACGCTGAACCGCAGGCACGACCCGTCGCTGGCGATTTCGATGGCCGCCCACGGGTCGGCCTGGGCGGCGGCCTCGGCGTGAGCTGCCACCTCCCGCAGGTCGAACACGACCTCGTACCCGTCCTCCACGTGACTCACTGCTCGGCTTCTTCCTCTTCCTCGAGTTCCTGCTGTTGCTTGCGGACCTTGGCCAAGCTCCGCCCTCAGCAGGAGCACGGCAGATCGTCGTCGCGCAGGTCCAGGACGACCGTCCACGGCTGCGCGGGGAACGCCGACCCCGTCTGTGACCTCTGAACGGGTGATGGTGCGGGGAGCGGCGAGAATGCCGCCAGAACTGCTCTGGGCGACCTGACCGGCGCGCTGCGCTGCGATATCAGCGCTGTCCGCGCCTCACTTTCCGGTCGCAGTCACGCTGTCTGCGTGCTGCACTCTCGGCTCGGACTGATCAGCCTGCGGAGGTGAAGGGATTAGGCCAACGAGACGGCTTCCGTGACGGGGCGGTCACCCTGTAGGGCTACAACGCGCCGGATGGTCACGTCGGTGTTGTTGTATGGCCGATGCTCACGAGCCAGTCGTCGCGCCTCATCCAGGTCTTCGCTGTAGCGCCGCTGGACCTCCCCGTTGATGGCATTGCGGAAAACAACGACCAGTTCACCTACGCAGGGTTGCCGAGGCGGCGCCTGGGATTGAGTGGCGTCTCGCGCAATCAGGTCGGCCAGCTTGCGAAGACACCCTGCGTCCCACGCGAGGTTCTTGAGCGGGCGCCAGGCAAGGGCATCGTCTTGGGGGAGGTAGTGCGGGGCGACATCGCGCAGCCACACGAGCGAGTCCAGTAAGCGGGCCTGATCGCGGAGCCGCTCAGCGATCGTGTCGATGTCCACGCGCATCCGAGTGGGATTGTCGGCGCGGCTGGCGATGTCTAGTAGTGCGTCGACGTCGAGGTCGCATCGAGCCAAAACGTGAGCCATGAAATCCAGGCGGCGGGCCAGGGTCACGAACATGTCGTGAGCGGCGGGCAGCTTCCGAGATAGCCACCGGCCGTAAGCCATGTTGCTGATGTCGCCGAAGGAGACGGGACGCATTCCGTCCCTTCGGTGAATGGGTGCGATCAGGTGAGCCATGATTCCTTCTGTGAGGTTCGTGGCCAGCGCAGATACCTTGGCGAGGTCGCCAGCGCGGAACCGGCCGCTGCCGGCAGCGCCGTCGTTGATGTGGCCGAGGTTGAGGGGGGCGTCCACGCCTGCTCGGACAAAGCAAGGATCGCGGCCTGAACCTCCTCGGTGAGAGCGAACCCGATCGAGTACGACAGCCGCCGCCCGGGCCGGGACAGCCAGGACAGGAACTCGTGGGTGCCGCCGCCGGAGTCGGTGCGGATCAGCACCTGCCGGCGGCGGTGCCTGGGAGCTGAGCCTGGGCTAGGCGGGTCGCGGTGATGTGGTGGGCGGCGGTCTTGGACCCGGCGTTACCGGGCCGCAGCAGCAGGGCCAGCGGCTCCCCGCCCCCGCCCGCTCCGTGGTCGGCGAAGACCGTCATCGGGTGGAACCCGAAGGTCTTCTTCCAGTTGGGCGCCGGCGGTGGGATGAGGATGCGCGTGCTCGGTCACGCCGACTCGTCCTCCTCCCGCGCCGGCTCCGGCTTCGGCCCCTCGGCGAGGCGCAGAATGCTCGTGCTCAGCGCGGTGATCAGTAACGCGCCCACCACGAGGATCGGGATGAGCAGGCCGGTGTCCCGCATGAGGTAGGTGAAGGTCAGCCAGCCGCCGACGAGGATGACGATCGTGGTCTGGCAGGCGATGAGCCGGGCCTTCACAGGGAGTTCCTCTCTTCGGCGGTGAGGGGGAAGCGAGCGGCGATAGCCCGCATGATGTCCATCGCGACCTTCCGGTCCAGGGACTCGTCGTAGGTCTCGATGCCGATGTAGAGCACCGTGCTGCCGTCGCCGTCATCGTCGTACTCGACGCCGAACACCTCGGGCCGGTTCGGCATGTGCGCCTCGAGGGTGCCGCCGTAGTGCTCGGCGTCGCGGGTGGCCTCGGCGAGCACGTCCTGGACCTCCAGGTAGGCCCGCGTAAGCCCGATAGGGTTCTCGTGCTCCCCGTTGATGGCCACGGCGTTCACGTACGCGGTAGGCGGATCCTCCTGGTCCGGGCGTACGAGCAGCAGGCCGATGACCTCCTTGATCTCGTCGCGGGTGATGTAGCCGCTGATGCTCAACGAACGCGTGTGCCTTCTGTGTTGGGCTGAACGAATCGGGCGTTGTCGGGGTAGAGGTGGCGGAACTGGGCGGGCACGGTGCCCTGGCACCAGAGATTGGTGGTCGTGACCGTCCGGCCGTCGTGGAACTGGACGTCGAACCGGCGGCCACCGTAGCCCCGGAAGCCGGGAGCGTCCTCATCGCAGATGGCGTAGTGCTCGCCGTTGACCACGAGCCGCGTGTCCGGCGGGACCTCGGTCTGCAGGTGACCGCCGGGCCCCCAGAACCGCTCCTGGTGGGCGGCGTCCTCGTCCTCGTGGTCGCTGGTCGCCGTCGCGGCCCCGCGTAGAGCCGCGACGACCTCGGCCTGAGTCCTGTCGGGGTCGCGCAGCCAGTCGTTGATGTCTGCTGCTGACGGCGCGACGTGGCAGCGGAGGGCCTCGAACGCGGCATCTTGCAGCGAGGCACGCTGGGCGTCTGTGCCGGGTGCGTCTCGAACCTCCAGGGCGATCGCGTCGCTGAGGGTCCCGCCTGGCTGCTGGTGTCGGGACGCCCAGGTGGATCGCTCGATCCTGTTGGCTGCGGCGGCGAGGACGTCCCTCGCGGTCGTGGTCATGCGTATGTTCCTTCCGTGACGAATCGGGCGTTGTCGGGGTAGAGATCCCGGAACTGGGCGGGCACGACGCCCTGCTTATGGGGGTTGAGGGTTGTGACCGTCCGCCCGTCGAAGAACTCGACCTCCCACGGGCGGCGGGACATGTGCTTGACCACCTCGGCGTCTTCCGAGGCGAGGACGTACGCGGTGCCGTTCACGACGAACCGCGCTTCCGGGTAGGTGGTGCGGTGGAGGTGCCCGCCAGCACCCCAGAACCACTCCTCGATCTGCTCGCCGGTCATCGGCGGGGCCTTCACGAGCGCGGGCGCCTGCGTCGGCATCTCCTCCTCGAACAGACCGAGTTGCACCGCCTCCGGATGCGTGGCCTGCGCGAGGAGGTAACGCGGGTGCGTCTGCGGTGTCCGGCCGACAGCGGAGCAGAACTCCGGGCAGGTCAGGTGGTGGATCTCGGCGCATCCGCGCCGCCGGTACCACATGCACAGCCGGTGCTCGCAGTACGACGTCGGCACAATCCGCAGGAAGTAGTCCTCCTCACGGCATTCGAAACAGCGGACCGACATCAGCCGCCGTCCTCGTCGCCGCGGTGCAGCCACGCCCGGACGAAAGGGTTCAGGCGCGCGGCCACCGTCCTGTCGACCACCCGCAGGTCCAAGGTATTTTCCCCGGCATCCTTCGCCGCCGCCCAGATCTGCAGGAGCTGCCCGAGGGTGCTGGCGATCTCGCCGGTGACGCTGCCAGGCGGGAAGTCCCGCTCGATCTCCGCCATCAGCTTCGCGTAATCGTCCAACGCCATCAGGGCGTGGTACTGGGCGGTGCCGGCCTTGAGCGGGAACCGTACCCAGTGGCCCTGCCGGGTCCAGAGGATGACGTGCTGGTGATCGTGGCCGTAGTCCGCGCCCTGGATGACGAAACCGTGGCCCCACCGGCTGGTGTACGGGGTGATGTACTTCCGGGGGATGTTGTGCCTCCGGCAGATCACGGCCATGTCGTAGCGGAAGCCTCGCACGACGTCACTGGTGTCGCCGTCCACAAAGTCCATCGGCACGGTCCGGTGCACAGTGCCCAGGGTTGCTCGGTTACTCATCAGGTCTCCGAAAGGGGCACGAGGGCGGCCCGGCGCGGGGGTGCGCCGGGCCGCCGATGGGTCCAGGCAGGTGGACGTTCGGCACGTGGCGGCAGCGTCGGCGCGCGAGGGCTGGTCTCCTTCGCGGCCCGCTCGTGGTCGCCGCGGTGCACGCACTGAGCACAAGCCTGAAGAGGTGAGTTGGGAATTACACCGGCCGTGCGCTTGTGGTGGAGCGGACGGCCGGTGTGCTGGGGTGTCGCCGGGTGGTTAGAAGGGCGGCTCGTCGGAGAAGTCGGTGCGCCAGGGGTCGGCGGCGGGGCCGGTCCCGGGCACGGACGCCCCGTCGGGCTCGGCCGCGGTCGGCGGCGCGGGCTCGGCCGGCGTGGGCTCGGCCGCGGGGGCGGGCTGGGTCGGGGAGGCCTCGCGCCAGAAGTCGGGGCCGCCGCCGGAGCGGGGCGCGTTCTTCTCGAGGCGCGCGGTGGCGAAGGCCAGGGAGGCGCCGACCTCGATGACGTCGAGCTCGTAGACGGTGCGCTTGTCGCCTTCCTTGGTCTCGTAGGACCGCTGCCGCAGCCGGCCGTGCACGATCACGCGCGAGCCGCGCTGGAGGCTCTCGGCGAGGTTCTCGGCGGCCTGCCGCCAGACGTTGCAGGTGAGGAACAGGCCCTCGCCGTCCTTCCACTCGTTGGTCTGCCGGTCCAGGAAGCGCGGGGTGGACGCGATGCGGAAGCGGGCGACCGGGACCCCGGTGGGGGTGAAGCGCAGCTCGGGGTCGTCGACCAGGTTCCCCGCTATCGTCATCTCGTTGGTGAGCAACATCGGCCAGTCCCTTCTCCGGGGTGGGCGGGTTGGTTCCCGTCCCGACTGGCTGCCGTAAGCGGCCACGGCGGGGAAGGGGCGCAAGCCTCGCCGGCCACCCGAAGGGTGAGGATTTCCGGCGAGGCTTGCGCCCCGTCCGCCGTGGCCGCAGGCTGCAAGTCGTCGGGACGGGAACCAACCCACCCACAGAACTCCAAACCGCCTTCCGACCGACCTCTGCAGATGGCCGGCTCCGGAGCTGTGGCCTTCTGTGGTGCTGTCAGTTAGCTACCGGGGTGACCTTGTGGGCGATGCGGTCCGCGGCCCGTCCGTTCCCGCTGCGCGTGGTCACTGTCCGGGTCCTGGGCTGGCTACCCCCGGCCGAAGTCCCAGGTGACGATGACCCTCCACCGGCCGGGCACCAGGGGGCCTCATTGGCCTCCGCCAAGGCGCAGCGGAGGTCGGCGTCGTACTCACCGGAGACCAAGGCCAGTGCCCTCAACTCCGCCTCCTGGCCGGTATCGGCGTCGATCGCGAGGACGGTCATGAGCTCCCCTTCGTCGTCCTGTTGGTCGAGCCATTCAACGTTCCACTGGTCGTCCGGTCTTGAGGGAAGGACGTCGGCGATGGTTGTGGGCATGTCGCGTTTCTTGCTCGGGTCGTGCTGATTAGGTGGCGGGTGCCGCCATTCGGCGGGGAGGGCGGTGTACGGTGCCCTCCTTAACCGATGCTGATGCTGAGGTTCACGACGTCGGCCTCCCCGAGCAGGGTGTAGCCGAGCCCGGCGAGCAGGCCCTCCAGTGCCTCCGTGTAGTCGTCGGCGTCGTCGAGGTCCTCCCACTGCTGGTCGGTGATGACGCCTAGGTCCTTCCCAACCTCCACGAAGTTCTTGGCCCGATCGGCTGGGGTGATCAGCCAGCCGTTGTTCCATTCCGGGTCTGTTTCGATGCGGCCTGAGCGTGGGATGACGAACAGGCCGTTGCTGATGTCGACCACGACATCTCCTTCCGATCAGGGGAGTCGGGGGCAGGCTGCCCCCGACGGGACGCTCCTGGGATTCGCGGCGCGGGAGTGAGTAGCTTGTTCAATGCGGCCGGACCACCACTTGAAGATCCCGTCGAAGAGTGAGATGTAACCGCGCGGGCAGGGTAGGCAGAGGTCGGTTCACCACCAGGTCTGCGGGGTCCAGCTCGACGCACATCCCATAGGCGCACCAGGTGAACGCCCATCGATCGTCGAGGATGAGGATGTCGCCTCGGGCGAACGGGCGCAGCCCAGCCGCCCAGTACACGGCGGCGGCGCGTCGCTCGTCAGGGCGGAGCGACGCGCACGGATCGGGCAGCAGAAACGCATCGCGTAGGTCCCTCGCCGTTGGCAGCGCCCACATCTCGGTGAGCAGGCGGGGCAGAGTGCAGGCGTAGACGGCGACGAGTTTGTCGTCCGGCATGTACCGATCGCCAGCCCGATCTAGGTTGTGGCAGACGGTGACGCGCATGGGTCCTTCTTCCCACGGAGCAGACGGGGGCGAGCGTCCGAGGCGGGCGCCCGCCGTACAGGAGGTCGACGGCGTGGCCCTGAGCGGCGCAGTCGGCGACGGCGTCGGGGCGTCTGCAGTGCGCTCGCGCCAACGGCGACCATCACCTGCGCCCCGCGCAATTCGACTCGTACGCCTGCCGTATGCAGGTGCATCTCAACCGGCTAAAGATGGGTGCCCGTCTCCCCGCTCAGCTGGCCGAGCGGGAGATGTTCACGTGCCTGCTCCCGCACTCAAGGCGATGGTGGCCAGCGCGATGACGTCGTCGGAACTAGTGACGAGTACAGCGGAGCCGTCGCGGATCAGCTGATGCGTGCCCGTGGAGAGAGACGATGTGAGCGGGCCAGGAACCGCAGCCAGCGACCGCTTGATGTGCAGGGCGTGGGCTGCGGCATTCATGCTGCCGCTGGCCACAGCGGCCTCGACGACGACCATCCCTCCGGCCGCCATCGCTGCAATGATTCGGTTGCGGGCAAGGAAACGTGTCCTGGTTGGCGATGCTCCCGGCGGGCACTCGCTGACGAGCGTCCCCCTCTCCCTGATCGCGGTGAATAAGCCCTGGTGGGCAGTGGGATAGGTGACGTCGACCCCGCAAGCGAGGACGCAAACGGTGGGAGCGCATCCGGTCAAAGCGCCGCGATGGGCCGCTCCGTCGATCCCGTAGGCCCCTCCGGAGATGACACTCCAGCCCCGACTGCTCAGGCCGGCCCCCAGATCGGAAGCGACGTGCGCGCCATAGGCGCTGGCGGCGCGAGCGCCAATGATGGCAACCGCTCGTTCGCTCGCGGCACGCAGATCATTGCCTCGCACCCACAGGCCGAAGGGACAAGCCGCACCGAGATCACCGAGCTGAGCCGGCCATTCCGGGTCGCCTGGGATGAGGAACCTGGCCCCAAGATGCTGCCCGTGGTTGAAATCCTGCTCCGGATTCACCCGGCCAGCCCGGACGCTGAGGGCCGACCCAAGATGGCCCGCGCGGATGTCCGCCACGGCGTGCTGCGGTCCATGCTGTGCGACGTGCCGGCCGATCTCGGTGTCGACGCCCTCGACCAGCCGCATGAGGATGAGGCGGGCGCGTCGCTCATCGTCTAAGCCGATCACGTGGGCGTTGGGAAGGGCAGGCGCGTGACTCATCGAAGTCCAATCTGTCGTTGGATAGGACGTGACAGCGGCTCCGCTGTCACTAGAAGTTGCGACGGGGCTGTCACGAAGACGTGGTGGGCCCTGGTGCCGAAAAAGCTCTTGCCACAGCGGTAGGAGTCGATGTGGTGCTGGTGAGGCGGTCTGGGTTCTGGGGCGCCACATCAGTTGGTGGCTTAGAGCAGCAGGTCGATCACGACGATGGAGGTGTTGTCGTGGGCACCGGACCGCTACGAGAGTCCACCAGTTGGACGCGACGTACTCGCGATCGAGGGTGGGCGCGGGCCACGTGTGTTCGGAAGCGCAGCATCCGCGGCCGGGGGTCGTCGCACATGGCAACGGCGAGTTACCCACGCCGTCGAGCACATCGACGTAGTCGACCTGGAACTGATGACGCCTCTCCCTTCAGCAGGTGGGCACCTCGGGGCCGACGATCAGCGCCCGCACGTACTGCACGTGCCTAGCGGCGTTCGGAGTCGGCAGGTACTCGCTGCGCCAGGTCTTCACCTGCACCTGCTCGATCGTGTCGCCGGGCTCGCCCTCCCCGCATGCCTCGAGGTACTGCCCGGCAAGGTCGGCGCACCGGAACACCCGCGGGCTGATCGGCACCGGCTTCAGCGCCTCCTGAAGCCCTTCCGGGATCCAGGCGGGGCCGTAGTTGTACCAGTGCCACGGCCGGCCGCCTTTGAATACCGCCCAGGCGGGCTCGGCGACAAGGGCCAACCCCATGTGGGTGCTCGCGGGTGCGGGGTTGAGCTCGGCGTCGTCGTCCCAGGCGGTGGTCAGCTCGTGACCGCGCCTCCAGTCGCGGGTCGCATGGTCCTCCAGGGCCACGAGGGTGACCAGGCGGCGTCCGCCGCGCCACGCCTGCGGCAGGCTGACCTCGACAACCTCGGCGAGCAGCGTCGGCGCCGCCAGCAGAGGCCGGTAGGTGGCGAAGTCCCCGACCTTCACGTCATCGAACGGCATCGGTGATGTCCTCCTTGTCGTGCTCGGCGATCATGCCGATCGCGTTCGTGGTCAGCGGGTGCCGCCCGATCTCCTCGGCCGTCATGGTCTCGGCGACGTACACCTCGGTCGGGGGGTTCCACCACACGCGGCCGATCGGCTGGCGGTCGCGGTGGACGGTGATGGTGCCCGACCCGTTCGCGGTCAGGGTGATGTCTCCCATCACACCTCACGGATCTCGGCGGTCATCTGGCACATGTTCAGCCACCGCTCCTGCAAGGCCTTCGCGGTCGCGGCGTCACGGGTGGGGGTCTCGTCGTAGACGGCTTCGGCGATTGCCTTCATCGCGTCCTGCAGCGCCATGCGATCCATGCCGCAGCCGTTGGCGGCCTGGTAGACGCCGTTGAGGGCGATGGCGACGTAGCCCATCTCGCGGCTGATCGGGTCGGTGCTCACCAGGTCACCTCCTGTGCGAGGTGGACGCCTATCTCCGAGTGGTGGCCACCGTGAACGTGGATCATGTGGTGGATCAGGGCGGTCAGCGCGCACGAGCGCCCACCGGAGGTGGTGCCGGTCCTCGGCTTGCCGGCCGGGTCCATGAACTCCAGCCGCCAAGCGGTGCCGCGCTCGGCGGTGGCGTGCTCGATGAACTGCCGGACGGTCTCCACGCACCGGCCGTCGACGTACAGGGCGACCTCGCCGACGCTCATGTGCTCCCCGTGGGACAGCGGACCGAGCACGATGACCCCGGTGTGCGCGGCGAGCGCGTCCTCGAGCGACCGCCTGGGCGGCAGGTGCTCCTCGGGGATGTACCAGCGGTCGCGGCCGACGCGGAAGAACCCGATCTCGCTCATGGTCAGCCCGTGCCCATCGGGGCTGCCGAGGGGGACGTACATCTCCCCGTCGTGCCACCGGTGCAGGGCCACCATGACCCGCTTGCCCCCGATGCGGGTGAAGACGGCGGCCTCGCTGTAGCTGGCGAGCAGCTCGACGACCTCGCCTTCGTGGACGTATTTGCGGTCGGTCACTTCGCCTCCGTGATGATCTCGGCCTGTAGGTTGTCGGGCAGCTCGTCGATGGGGATGGCCTCGATCCAGCCGCGCGACTTCTCCCGCTGCCAGTTGTCCACGGCGTGCCGGGCGTGCCAGTAGGCGTGGGTGCAGGGCACCGGCCGGGTGTTGCTCGGGTCGCACTCGCGGGGCGCGCAGTGCTTGCACGGGGTGCCGGGGATGTAGATGTTGCCGCGCTCGTCCTGGCGGGTCTTCGCGGCGAAGGCGTACCCGGTGTCCGAGATGGGCTGCAGGTCCCAGGCGTAGTAGTCGCACCCGGTGTAGAACATCGTCTCCACCACGTAGTAGGAGCCGTTCTCGGTGTAGCGGGCCACGACGCCGCGGTGGTCGTGCCCGCAGCTCCAGACGATCACCGGGTCGCCCGCCCCGAACAAGCGGGTGACCTCCTCGCGGTGAGCCTCGACCAGGCTCGCCTGGCGGTCCAGTCTGACAAACACGCGTGCCCGGTCGTCGGTCGTACGCCACGCGACGCCGAGCTGACTGTCGCCGATCCGAACCCGGTCGTACTTCCTCAGCAGAGGCAAAGGGCTCATCTCGTTCTCCTCGTGAGGGGTGGGTCCGGTGCCGCAGACCTCTGCGGCACCGGGCTGCTCGCTGGCCTCGGCGTTACGCCGATGGGCGACGTCGACTCGGCGATCTGGTTAATCCCGCGCAGTTAAGGCAGGCGAGACGTCGACGATGACCAGCGACAGCCATTCGCCGGCGAGCGTGCCTTCCCGTAGCCTGCGATTGCCTCGCTACTTCGAGTCCTCGCGCTCCTCGTGCGTGAAGGCCAGCTCTCCACCGCGCGAGGAGCGGATGACAGTCTGGCTAGCTGAGGTGTAGGCGGCGCGCGTGGAGCCGCGGCCTGAGTGCAGGGTGCTGTTGGCGCTGATGCCGAGGGAGCCAGCGGCGGCGAAGGCATCGATGCCGACCCCGATGAACACCATCTTCCAGCCGTTCTCCTCCTGGACGGTCGCGACGAGCTTCTTGACGATGTCCAGGGTGTACTCGGAGGAGTGGTTCTCCACGCCGTCCGTGCTGATGACGAACACCACCTCAGACGGCTTGTCGTCGCCCATCTCGTCCAGCTTGGAGCGGGTCAGGGCGATCGACTTGCCGACCGCGTCGAGCAGCGCCGTCCAGCCGCGCGGCACCAGCTGGTAGTCAGCCACCTCGTCGAGCGGGGTGACCTCGCAGACGGTCTCGAACTCGTCGTCGAACTGGTAGACGCTGACGAAGGTCTCGCCGGGGGCGTCCTTCTGCGCCGCGAGGAACGCGCGGATGCCGCCCTCGGTGTCCTCCCGGATGTCCCACATCGACCCGGAGCGATCGACGACCAGGACGACCAGGCGCTTGCCGTTGGACATGTGCTTTCTCCTTGTGTGAGGGGATGGTGACGGCGGCCGGTCGCCCGCCGCCGTGGTGATGGGTGGTCAGAGACGGACCGGCACGGGCACGGGCACGCGCGTCGTGCCGGTCTCGGCGCGGCGGCGCAGCTCGGCCAGGGTCAGCGGCCGACGCTCACCCCGGACGGTCTCGCGGAGGATCGCCACGTCCTTGCCGAACCGGTCGCGGAACTCCTGCTCCCTCGCCTCGGCCTGGGCGTATCGGTCGGGGAAGGTGACGAGCGTCCTGAGCCACTGCCGCTGGCCGGCGCGGACGCACATCCCGGAACAGTTGTTGTGCTCGTAGCCGAGGCGGTACAGCAGCGGCACCTCGATCCCTAGCGCCTCACACTCGGCGAGCATCCGCTCCTTCGACCAGTACGGCTCGTCGGCCATCGGGAACTCGACCGTCCAGCCGTCCCAGCCCTTCTCGACGCCGGGGATGCGCCGCGTCTCGCCGTCGTCGATCCCGACGTACACCACGGTGTGGGCCGGGTCGCAGTTGGCCTCCAGCCACTTGCGGCAGGGGATCTGCTTGAGCCGCTTGGAGCATGGCGCAAGCCGAGAGTTCCCAAGGAAGTGCTCGTAGAGGAACACCTCCCAGGGGTCGCGCCCGTCCTTGACGACGGTCAGCTCCACGTCGAGGTGGGCGCAGGCGTCGGTGAGGAACCGGTACAGGTCCTCGTCCTCAGCGAGGGTGTCGGCGAACAGCAGCGTGAGGTGCTTGGTGCCGTGGCGTTCGGCGACGCGCTTGGCGGCCCAGAACGACCCGATGCCACCCGACATCTGGACCACGTGCTTCTCAGGCGGCATCGGTCTTCACCGTCTCTTGCGCCGCGCCGATGGCGGCCAGGGCGTCCCAGGTGGTGAGGGCGTCGCCGAGGACGTCGTCGACGTCGACGAGGCGGACTTCGGCGTCGTCGTTGAAGCCCTCGTCCGGGTCCTCGTCTTCGGGGCACAGCAGGATGTTCCAGCGCAGGGCGTCGGGGTCGTCCTCGTCGGTCTGGTCGGCGGCGGCGAAGACGTGCAGGCAGGTGTCGGCCGTGAGGGGCACACGCAGCCCCAGGCCGACCACCCGCTCGACCGTGAAGGGGACCCGCATGGTGGCCAGGGCCAGCGCCATCGGGGCCAGGCCCGCGGTGTAGGCGTCGCGGAACAGGGTCTCGGTGTCCCGCACCTTCGGGTGCGCGCCGGCCGTGCGGAGCGCCCTCACCCGGTCAGCGATGGCAGCGGTCACGTGCTCGGTGGTGCCGCCCTCGACCAGGGCGGCCCAGTGCTCGGGGTAGTCGTCGTGCTCCGGGTAGTACCGAGCCGCGTACCAGCGGAGGTCGTCGACCGGGGTGCCGGGCTCGGCGCACTCGGCGGGGTTGTTGACCCAGATCCAGTGCTCACGGTCGCTCGTGAGGTAGACGCCGATCGTCATGCAGTACCCGCCCGTCTGGTCGATGGCGAACGGGATGCCTGCGGCGGCCAGGCGCAGCGCGATCGGGGCGAGGCCCTGGTGGAACGCGGCGTAGAAGCAGCCGCGGTCGTACTGCTCGAACCAGGCGGCGTCGACCTCGACGTCGGTGACCTTACTCATCGGTTTCGTCCTCCTCGTCGACGAGAGCGGCGGCCAGCGCCAGGACCTCCTGCGTGGAGGGGCGGCGGCCGGGGCGCAGCTTGAACACGGTGCAGGTGGTGGGCAGCCCTGGGCGGCCGGGTCAGCCGGCGCCGTCCTCGCGGTAGGTGATGAGGACGTTGGTCCGCAGGACCTCGGCGGGTCCCCACGGCCCGGCGGGGCTGACGACGTCCTCCAGCTCCACGGCGACGGGGATGGAGTACGGGACGGCGTCGCCGGGTAGCGCCCGGCCGAACTGGACGCGGGTCCCGCCGATGTCCTGCGCCCAGTCGAGCAGCATGTCGAGATCCGGATAGAGGTCGTCGCCCGTGGCGGGGCAGTCCGCGCACGTGAGATACGGCTCCTCGCCGGGTTCCGCCTCGACAAGCCAGGCGTGCCCGCCGGGGCGGGCGGCGCACTCGGCAACGGCCCGCCGGTCGGCCTCGTACGCGGCCCGCAGCTCCTCGTCGACCGGCTCGACGTGGGTGAGCGAGATGCACGACCCTTCGCCCTCCACCCACACGACCGGGCTTTGCCCGGCGATTAGTTGGGCGACGGTGCGGGTGTTGCTGATCTTCCCCGGCCCTTCGCGGAAGCCTGTCCAGTAGCGGACGGCCGTTCCGATGGGGTGCTCGGCGTTCCAGGCGTCCACGGTGGTCATGGCGCGGCGGATGTCGGTCTTGGTCACCGGTTCGTCCTCTCGGCTTCGCCCGTCCGCTTGGCGATCTCGGCGCGGCCGGCCCGGGGAGGCGGACGAGTTGCCCGTCCGTGCGCCGGCGGGCTCGCCGTCGAGGGTGATCAGGCCCAGCTCCACCAGGGCGCTCACGTCGTCTCGGCTGAGCCCATGCTCGGGATGTCCTCCCATTCCGGGTAGAGGCGCGTCCAGGGGTCGGCGGCCGGCTTGCAGAGGAAGTCCACCCGGCGGGGTTTGAGTCGTCCGCCGATCACGCTTTCGTCTCCGCGGTCAGGCCGTTGCGTGCGCCGTGCTCGCAGACGGCGGCGATGATGATCGCGGCGTGCAGGTCGGCGTCGCGGGCAACCCACTTGGGTAGCTCGACGTCCAGCAGGGAGCGGTCGCTCCGGGTCTTCTCGTCGTCGCCGTCGTCTTCGACGTAGCCAGCCAGGATGTACGCGGGTAGGTCGTCCTCCGGGCGCTCCTCGTAGTGCCGCAGGCCGGCGCTCACCCAGTAGCCGGCATCTCCACGGCCGCCCCAAGACAGCCAGGTCATGACTCGGCTGCTGCCGTGGTCGAACTCCAGGCCGGGGACGTCGGCCAGCCGGCGGGTGATCGCCTCTCGGAACGCGTCGCGGTGTGCGCGGTTCAGCTCGTTGAAGCGGGCCAGGGGTGTCACAGCTTCGCCATCCCTTCCAGCAGCGCAGTCACCCCAGCGGCGTGCAAGGCGGCGGCGTTCACCTCCGCCCACGCGTCCAACTGGGCGTGGTCGGGGTTGACCTCCGTGGTGGGCCAGATGCGACGCCAGCAGGCGCGACCGTCCGACCCGATCCACGCCTCGTCCAAGAACCCGTCCGAGGTGTGCTCGATCAGCGTGACTGGCTGGTTGGGGGCGTCGAACTCGGCGCGTACGGCGGGCTCGATGTACTCGATGCCGTTGATCACGGTCGGGCCGTTGTCGCAGTCGGAGACCAGGGCGGCGACGCCGGTCTCTCCGCCGGGGTAGGTCGCCACCCAGACGGTGATGTCGGCGGCGCCCCGGCCGACCGGCATGCCGGGGGCGGAGTAGATCCAGCCGCGGCGGGCGGCGAGGCGCTGGCCAAGGGCCGGCTGGTGCCGGTTCATCGTGTCGTCTCCAGGGGGTAGGGCGGGGCGGCCGGGCGGCAGCCCCCGGGTGATCTACTGGTCGGGGGCGCGGCCGCAGGGGCGGGGGTGGGGGGGTGTAGTCAAGTGCGTCGGTGTACGCGCGGATCCCGGCGTCGGCGAGGAAGGTGACGTCGTCGATGTCCTCGAACGGGAACCGGTGCCCCTGGATGACGACCTTGTTCACGGTGATCAGGGGACCGCACATCTGGTTGTCCTCTTGGGGCAGAGGTCCGCACTGGTGAGGGGTTATGAAGCGGCGGCAGGATTACGTCCGCGAGCCGCGGGGTCCTGGCCCAGGGGATCAGTGGGCAGGCCCGACAGCTCCGTCGGTCCACAACGTCCACAACTGGAGAGCTTCGCCGGCGTCGTCATGAGAGGGGCGGTCGGCGCCGCGGAGGTCGGCCAACGTCCATGCCACCCGTAGAACGCGCGTGAACGACGCGGAGGTGAGCAGGCCGGAGTCCAGGGCGGACCGCAACACTTCGACGGCCGCAGGGTCGGCGCGGTAGACGGTACGCAGTTCCAAGGCCGGGACCTGGCTATTGGTTGTCCACGGCGTGTCGGCTAGGCGTGCTGCTGCTCTTTCGCGCGCTTCCCATACCCGCGCGGCGACTACCGCGGTCGGCTCCCCTGGTGTAGAGGGCCAGGGCGTGGGCTGGAGCCTGACGCGGACCTCGACCCGCTCCAGCAGTCCGGCGAGCCGGTTAAGGTAGCGGCGCCGGACCAGAGGCGGGCACCGGCATGGCTCGGCACTGGTGCAGGGGCACTGGCGGGCGGACATCACGAGCATGAAGCGCGCCGGGAGCGTGAGCGAGTGTTCGGCATGGGCGAGGATCACCTGTCCCGTCTCCAGTGGACGCCGCAACCCGTCCAGAATCTGGCGGGAAAACTCCGGCGCCTCGCCCATGTAGAGCACGCCGTGATGAGCGAGGGAGACCGCGCCGGGCCGAACCAGGCCAGACCCGTTTCCGCCCAGCATTGCGGCCGCCGTGATGCTGTGGTGGGGGGCGTGGAACGGCGGCATGGTCGCCGGCCGGCCGTCCAGCCCTTCCGCCCAGGAGTGAATCTCGGCGACCTCCCGGGCCATGTCGGGACCAAGCGGCGGAAGGACGCCGGGCAGGCGTTCCGCGAGCATGATGGCAGGGCCATCGCCGAGCATGAACAGGTGGTGCCCGCCCGCCGCACAGATCTCCAATGCGCGGCGGGCAACCTGGTTCCCGGGCACGTCGGCCAGGTCCAAGGCGAATGACGATGATGGCGCAGGCCCCGGCTCCTGGTCGTGGCGAAACAGGGCCTTGTGCCGAAGCTGGTCGATAACGTCAGCCAGCCGGGTGACCGGCATGACCATGGCACCAGGGACCTGCGCCGCCTCGCGCGCGCATTCTGCGGGGACGACGACTCGGCTTCTTCCAGCACGAACAGCGGCCTGCACCATCGGCAAGGCGTCTCTTACTGGGCGTATCCCGCCGTCCAGCGCCAGTTCACCGACGAACACCCATCCGGCGGTCTGTTCTGCGGGGATGAGGCCGGCGGCGGCCAGCGATGCCATAGCCAGTGCGAGATCGGCCGCCGCGTCGTGGCCCAGCGGGATCGCCGGCGACACGCTCACCGTAATCCTGGCGTCCGGCCAGGCCGTTCCGCTGTTGAGGATCGCGGCTCGGATCCGAGCACGGGCAGGCCAGACTGACAACTCAGGCAGGCCGACCAGATGCAATCCCGCGTCGCCGGGCACGGCATCGGCCTCGATGGCAACGACGTGCGCAGTGCCGCCGATCAGGGCGACCGACCGCGTTAAGGCGTAGCCCATGCCTCACCACCCCACTGGCAATACCGGGCGGGTCCCGTCCGGGCGCTGGGCGGCCTTTTCCGCGATCTCGTCGGCCATCCCCGCGAAGTCCATGCGGCAGACGGTCTCCGGCGGTAGACCGCAGTCCAGGGCGGTGCGGATCAGGTGCGCCAGGCTGTAGCGGGGATCGACCGACAGCGCCCGTTCCACGGCGATCCGCGCCATCGGGCCGTCTCCGGTGCGCAGTGCGAGGAACGCCAGCAGCGCGGCCGGAGGGGCGGCGAAGTCGGGTTCGAGCCTCCGGATGAGCTGGGTCCACAGCCTGATGTGCGTGTCGTCGTCGTATCGGCCGATCAGGGTCATCGCTGCGTCGCGTACGAAGATCGCGGTAAGCCGTACGCCGAGCCAGGCGACCTCGTCGGCGGAAAGCTCCTCACCGGCTTGGGTACGGTCCAGCGCGGCGGCGACCCGATCGAGGCCCTCGTGATACCAGTCGCGATCGCCTGCAGCGGTCAGCAGGCTGCGCGCCTGGGCGCAGGCGTCACGCGTGGCGGCTCTCACCTGTTCCCGGTCCTGCCCGCTCGTCGGAGTGAGCATGGCCTCGAGCGTCGCGCGGTCGGGGCGGGCGACGTACCCGGCAAAGACCGCCGCCGCGGCGACCGGACTGTTGGTCACGTCGTACGACACGCCGTCCGGCGAACAGCAGTGGGGATCGGGGCAGGTGTAGGACCAATAGCGGCCGTCCTCGACCCGCAAGGCGTCCATCAACTGGATGCCCTCCGCCTCAAGCGCGCCGCGCAGGGCGTCCATCACGGGGGTGACGTGCCACCCGGGCCCGTATCCGATCAGCATCGCCCGCTCGGTGCCGTTCCGGGTGAGCAGTCCGGCGATGTGCCGGGCCAGGTCAGGCGTGTCCTCCGAGCGGTCCGGCAGGTCGTAACGCACGCTGAACTGCAATCCCCGAGTCGTGCTGTGAGAGTCGGCGGTGGGTTCGAACGCCATGGCGACGATGCTGCGCTGCGGGTGGAAGCCCAGCAGGTACGCCGCCGCGGCGATGTAGTCGGCAGGTCCTTGCAGGTTGATCGTTCGGGGGAGAACGGTGGTCATGGTTCCCTCCAGACGTGACGAAGCCCCTGGTCTGCCACTGCCAGGGGCATTGGACTGCATAGGGTCAGCAGCGTTCGATGTAGATGCCTCTGTGCGGTCAAGGGAGACCCGCACGGCCGAGCTGTCGGGCGGGTGGCGCGAGCCGCATACGGTGATCTCGCATCGTTTCCCGCGCAGCGGCGCGAAGGGATCAGGATGCGGCTTCAAGCCCTTGCCAGCGCCGATAGATACCCTCGAAGGGTGGGCTCGCCGGCCGGGAGCGGGATCACCATCTGGGCGCCGATGGTGACAGCATGCATGAAGTGAGATGACCCATCGTCGGTCACCATCACCACGCGGCCGCGCAGCGGGGCCATGCTGGTAGCCAACTTCTCGGCCTGGTCGACGCCCACCACCACCAGCGGAGCCGTGAGCATGTTGTCACCTGCTCCTTCTGCATCGGTGATCTGGAGCGAAGCAGACAGTTCAACGGTGACCCGAGTAACGCTCTCGATCAGTTTCGGGATAGTCGTGATCGCGAGTACGTCAGCGGTCATGGGTGCCTTCCCCTCCTGCGAGTTGTGTAGTTGCAGGCTTGGTTTCACAGGTAGGTCCAGGCGCCTTCCTGGTCGCGGACGACGTGCCAGATCTTTCCCTTGGGATCCCGTACTTTGAGTAACTGGCCGTTCTCACGCACGCGCAGGATGGTGGCCGGCACTCTGCCGGGTAGGAGGACCTCGCCATTGCCCATCGGCGTCGCTGGCTTTTCGGTATGTAGATCCGTCACTGTGCAACTGCTTTCGGGCAGGCCGAGCCAGGTGGTGGACCTGGTCCGACGGCGGACACGAGTGCACGCCCTCGCCGCCGACATGGCGACGGGCCGTGAAGGTCAGTGAGCTGCGCTGGACGGCGGAATCTGCGGAAAGCCCTGGAGGAGTTCCCGGGGGCCTACCTCTTTCGCTGCTGCGTCTGCGATAGCGACTGGCGTTCGCCCTCGCAATGGCACTCCGCTGAGCTGCGCTCCTCGTTAGGAGTTGCTGCTCGGTGCCTGGATTCGCTCGGTTAGCAGGTATTCACATACGTTCTGGTGGGCGCTGGGCCCAGGTGGTGTCTCGCGCCTGGGCCCGGCGCCGGGACTGGTTTCCCACGGGTCCGCAGGAGCGTAGGAAGGCTCGCCCGAAGGGCGACCGCGCGCAGCGCGGCGTGGCCTTCCGAAGCGGGCGGACCCGTGGGAGAGTCCCGGTGGCGCCGGGGCCAAGCGCGAGAGGGCGTCTCTCCCGCGTTCGGGCACCGCTCCGGGCTGGAGCAAAGGCCGGCCGCTGGACCCGACGCGAGTGCCGCAGATGTCGGCGTGGCCGCTCGCCGTGAGGCCATCGTCCAACCGTCCCAATCGGCGCATGTAGCGGGCCTTTTCGCTGCGGGCGTGGGCGAGCCGTCACGACCGCTCGCCCTCGCCCTCGACGGTGATTCACCCGCAAATGCCGCTACTGGGTCCCCCTCCACTGGGGGCTGCGGCGGCAGCCGTGCCGACGCGAACCCACCTGACGTACCCTGCCACGGATCCCCAGTCGACCTTCTCAACCCAGCCGCGGACGACAACCCCTTGCAGTGAGTAGGTCTCGAACCGCTCCGGGATCTCAGCGGCCAGAGCCATCGTGATCTCGTCTCGGACAACGCGAGCGGCGTCGGCCCGAGTCAGGTGTGCTGTGCGGTCTATCAGGCGGCGCAGCAGGTGGGGCGTGAAGGCGAGGTGGCGTACCATCTCGCGGGTTTGTGGTGTGGCTCCGCCGAGGGCGCGAATGTCGAACTCGACAGTCAGGTAAGCAGTGTCCAGGGTTGGATTGAAGGCATTCATGTCGGCTGCATCTCCTGCTGGTCAAATCGGCTACAACCTTTCACGCGGCTTTCCTTGTTGCCCGCTGTGGTTCCCAGAGGACTGGCCCGCCGAGGTAATCGCCGCCGCGACGAGCGGCTGCGGCTGCGCGAATGCACCTGGAACATCCAGAGAGATGAGGCTTACTGCAAGGGGGGCTCTCACCGCAGGCGTTCCGCTCCCTCGTGGTAGGAGAGCGTGCGTGCCGGTGAATGGATTCTTTGAGTCTCCGCCACTCCTCTGTCTCCTCATGGCAGCGGCGGCCGTATCCGACTTCGTAGCCAGCGGTGAAGCCGTCGCGGTATCCATCCGCGTATGCGGCGGCGACTCTTCGTTCGATGTCGTTCAGAGCGGCAAGGAGGAGCAGGGGGTCCGCAGAAGGTGCCACGCGATCACCGCCGATCCTGAATCTGCGGTGCACGCATCCGGTTGCGACTGACGAGGCGGCGGCTGCGGACGTCAGGGCGTGAACTGTCTGAAGCTGGTCGTTTCTCGCTGGGGAAGGGTAAGCGATTCGCGCCGCTACTGCGGTGCACCGCAGTAGGCGGTCGCAGCGTCAAGGGTCGGGACTCCGTAGGTCGCAGCGAACTCTGCGGCCTCGGCGAGGAACTCTGTCCAGGTGCGGCGTCGACCTTCACGTCCGACGAACATGGCCTTGCCGTGCCGAGCGCCCATCGTGGTAACGGGATCCGCCTCGTCCAGGTGGATGGTCTCCAACGCCCAGCCGTTCGCAGTGGCGTAGCAGAACAGCAGGGTCTTGCCGTCGCTGCAGAGGATGAAAGCGCGCTTCCAGTCGTCGTTCATGTTGTGAAACAGTTGAAAGGCATGAACCGCGGCGGCCTCGGCCTCCGCGGCGCTGGCTCCTTCGAAAGTGCCGAATCCGGGGAACTCGGTGCGGTAGCAGCGTCTCCGGACTCGCCTGGTCGTGAGGATGTCGCTCAATCTCGCCATGGCGATGTGCCTCCTGTCAGTCGATATTGTCGTTGTGGTGCTCGCATCCGATGCAGGCGTCCGCATGCTGTTATCGGGCATGGGCGCGTCCTTGGGCGCGTTCTTCCGCTGCCGGGGCTGAAAAGCGACCGAGGCACCCCGACCGGCGTGAGTGGGTTGGCTGCGTCAACCGTTACCGTGCGGCGGCCTGCTCGTCTGCTTCGGCTTCGGCCTCGTTCAGATGCTCTGTCAGCGCGTGGACCTGCTCGCGCACCCGCTGCAGGGTGTGGGCCGCGCGTCTCGGGACGGCTCGTGCCGTAGGTACCGGCGTCGCGCGTGCTGACGTCGGTGATCGTGGCCTACTTGCCTGACTCATGCTCGATCAGGACGCGAGCCTTGGTAAGCAACGCCGCGGCGAGGGTCGTCAGGGTCAGAGAATGAAGGTCGGCAGTGAGTTCATGATCCGGGCCGCTTCGACGGCGGGAATCAGGCCGCGGGCGTGCCAGGCGGCCTTAGTCGCCGTGCACGGCCAGGTGGCGCTGGGGTGGGCCGGGCAACGCGTGACGTCCCGAACCAGCTTGCTGATCACCTGGTGGCCGGTCGCGCCGTGGGGCCAGGCGGTCGGCGGCGAGCACGGCGACAGGAGACGAGCGATCGCGGTGAGCCTTTCAATGGCCTCGCGTGGGGTGGTGGGATGCAGGCCCAGCTCGATCGCGTTGACAATGCCGGCGGCCTTGTCGAGCTTGTCCTGCACGTCGCGGCGGGCGGAGCGGTCGAGTGCGGGCAGGAACACCATCGCGTCATCGTCGGCCTCGGCGAACCGCTCGTGGCCGTACAGGTGGTACAAGCCGTCGTTGGCGGTGCCCCGCCATGTCCAGTCGGGGTGGTTGTTCAGGAGGGCGGCCAGCGTGTTGCGGTCCGCGCCGAACGGCACCAGGCGCAGGGGTTCGGTCAAGAGTGGGTCCGTTCGGTTCTCGGGTACGGCGCCGTCTTCCGGATCTGCGACAGCAGCACCCGTGTGCGCTCCCGTCCTGATGTCATCTCCTCCTTGCTCACCGGCCCGCCTCGCCTTCGCTCAGGTCGACGTCGCCGGACACCGGCACCGCCCGCTCCAGGCATTCGTCCGGCATGTCCCGGGCGAGCCGCACCACCCGCTGCCCCTGGCTGTCGAGGTAGGCGAACCGCCGGTCGGCGATCGGCGTCTGCAGCGACCCGACCAGCCGCGCCCCGTGCCGCAGCTCCTCCAGGGCGTCCTCCAGCAGCGCGAGGAGCCGGGCCGCGTCCTCCCCCGTGCCCGGCACCCGCAGGTTCACCAGCATCTCCGTGCCGTACTGCGGCGTCGGCCACGCGGTGAACTCCTCCGGGTGGTGGCCAGGGGACGGGAGGAACAGCCACTCCTCGATCAGGCCGATCCCCTTGAGGATCGCGTCCCGCGACAGCGACACACGGTCGGGCACGTCGGCCCAGCCGGCGTTGGCCCAGCCGTACTGGCCGAACTCCGTCCGCCAGGAGAACGAGCAGCCCATCGCCCCGGGCCCCTGGGTCACGTTGCACAGCATCGCCTCGTCGTAGGTGACGGAATCACCGTGGACGCGCTTGACGTACACGACCTGCCCGTTGTGCAGGTGCGGCTGATCCGGCGGCGCCAGCGGGCGCAGCAGCAGACCGTTCATCGGGTCGATCCCTTCCTTCTCGTTCTCGTGTTCGAGCCTGGCACACGCCTGCCCTTCGGCTGGGCGGCCGGGCCGGTCACCGTCCCATCGGCCGCGATCGCGACCTCGAGTTCGCCGGCGATCCTCTCTGCGGCCCAGCACGGCTGCCCTAGCTCGCCGCACTGGCGGCATCCGCTGCCGTCACGCTTCCGCAGTCCCGTCGCGTGCGCGTCAAGCATCCGCCGCAGCTCGTCCTTGGTGAAGTCGCACACCCTGCAGTGGCCCTGCCCGCGCCGGTTGCCCCGGAAGCGGTGCCGCCGGGAGCGGCACCGGCCGCAGATCCACGTCGCGCCGTCGTCCACGACGACACCGTGGACGCCGCCGTCCCGTTCGCTGGACTCGAACCACCGCTTCAGCGCGGCCAGGCTGGGCCGGTAGCCGTCGTCCACGTCGGTGTGCTGCCGCTCATCGCAGCCGTCGCACACCGCCGCGTACACGGTGACCCGCTTCGCGCCCATCACGCACCTCTGCGGAGATGGGCGCGCTTGCGGGCCCGCTCCCGGCGGGCGTCCAGAATGCCGCGCAGCGCCATGGCCTCCGGCCGGTCGGCTGTCTTCCGCACCAGGTAGACCCCGCGCGGCACACCGCGGGCGACGTCGAGGTCGTCCGCACGGAACAGGTCGCTGCCGGCCGGGACCGCGCCCACGGCGGCGGCCGCGTCGAACCACTCCACCGCCGCCTGCGGACTGGGAAACTCGATCAGCACCCGAGTCCTGCTCGGCTGTCTGCTCTGCTTACTCATCAGGGGAACTTCTCCTGTTTCCTGTCAGGCCCCATCCGGCTACTCGTCGAGCAGTGCGAGCAGCGCCTCGCCTGCCGTCATCCTCGGGGCGCTGATCTTCTGGCTCTTGTAGTCGATCGGCAGGGCGGCTTGGAGCGCATGCTCGCCGGCCGTGGGTTACGGGGCGGGATGGAAAGTGGGGAGAGCGAGGTTTCGCGCAATGATGTCGCTGTACCAGGCCAGAGCCCAGCGGGCGCAGTAGTTGCAGCTCTTGTGTGCGCATTCACGAGAGCCACCAGGGTTGGAGCGTGCGTTGTACGACCAGGCCTGCGAGTCGCTGGAAACAAGGTATTCACCGCTCATGCGGAGGCCGGGGAGGCCGAATCCGAAGGCATGTACTCGGATTCCTTCCTCTGCCAGTTCTTTGATCAACAGACAGATGGGGATGCTCGTCTGGCGACGGCAGACGCTCCCGAGTCCTACGAGCGGCTCCTGGCGCAGGTCGATGCCAGCGGCTGCGTACATTGCTCGGTGCCGGCGATAGTCGCCGGGTGTCCATCCTTGCAGTGACGGCACGATGGGCAGCTCCGGCGCCAGCGAGCGCAGCAGCAGCAGGTTTTCGACGGTGAGACGCTGATGCTCTTGAGTCGACAGCCCCGTGCTGCGCCGCACCTCCTCCTCGCACATGTAGTCCTGCTGCGCGACCCATCGCAGCTGGCCGATCTCGGCGGCATAGCGACGGGCATCGTCGACGTACTGCTGGGGCTCGACGGTCCATCGCCTCGGCGGAGCGTTTGAATCTCGGCCCCGCAGGTGCATGTAGCCGCTGGAATCCAGAGCCCAGGGGCCCCGGGCGCGCGGCAGCTTCTTCTTCAAGCGCCGAAGCCGGGAGTACGACACGAACAGCGGCACGTGTTCGTGACCTTCCCAGATGGCGCCTTCGCGATTGAGCCAGCTCGGTTCGGGGGTGCCCAGCAGGAACACCGGCAGACGAGTCATTGCTGATGTGGACCTGAGGTGGGCGTGGCGGAGACGGCCACGACGCGGCCCATTGCATGTATTGGCGGGCAGCAGCTGCCGTCCGTCGCGCATCCGTTGCGGCACCACGAGCAGGCCGGGGGGCATCCGGTTGACCCAGTGGTGACGCCGCAAGCTGTCTCACATGTGCAGCACCGTGCGCGTCGGCCAGGTGCGCCGGGACATCCGGGATGTTCCCAGACACAGGCGTGTACCCCGAGCGCAGTGATGCCGCCTGGCTGGTACGCCGCGCAGGCCAGGCCACGGACCACGCTCGCCAAAACCCCAGAGGGCCCGGTTCTGCCAGGTGTGGTGAACAGCATCTGGTCAGCGCGGGAGGCAATGGTGGTGGTGTCGGCGGTCGCCATCGCCTGGCGTTCGGGGAAGGTGGTGGTGCGGAGTTCGTAGATGGCAAGGGGGAGCAGGCCCAGGAGCGGGTCTCGGAGGCTGTCGCGATTCATATGATGTTCCGGGGCAGGGGAGATCGGAGCGGGGTGCGCTCGACTTGGTTGGGAGGAGCGATGCGGGCGCGTGCTCGCTGACGAGAGCGCCACCGAGTGCCGGCCTCGACGAGGAGGCGCACCAGCACCTGTCGGAGGTGACGGTCCACCTCAGGGGGCGCCACGTCGTTGATGTCGAGCGGTCCGCCCGCTCGATAGGGATGGCAAGGCAGCGCTGGGCACGTCTGCGTTGCCCGTGTAGAGAGGACGCCCTGCTAGAACAGCGGCTCGGGCATCGGCGGCTGACGCCGTGCTGTTCTGTGTGGTCTGGTGATTGTGACTGGCTTTGCTGCAGGCGCAGATTGCAACTGTCGTTCGGTGAGACCCGATCGCGTCGCGTCATCAGGGCGGAGATGGGTGTACTTGCACTGAACTCGTTTGCCGTGGTGCAGCCCGCTGCATTCGATGGTGGCGAGCCTGCGTTCCTTGACAGTGAGCTTGCGACGGAGCTTGGTCTCGAGCTCGTCGATTTGCGTCCCTTCCAACGCTTCGTGATGCCCGTGGCTGTCAGCGAACATGGGCAAACCAGGAAATGCCATGCCCCACATGCGCAGGTAGAGACCTGCCGCTGGTGAAGTCAGCGGCGCAAGCTGGCTGGAGTCGCAGCAGGCGCAGCACACCTCAACAGCTGTCCCAAATCGGGTGTCCTGGCCAGTGGCGGCGCGATCGAGAAGCTCACGGCAGTGCGCCCTGTACACGAACTCCGTGGCCATGTGCCTACTGGTTGGCCTGAGCAGCGTGAAGCTGTGGAACAGCAGGTCTGCTGAGGCAGGGTGTCGGCGGATCCCGGCGGCGATCTCGTTCTCCGCCCAGTCCATCTGCTCAAAGAGGACGTCGAGGTCCTGAGCGGTGGACTTCAGGATCTGGGTAAGTGTCTCGATACCGGCTGGGGGGGGCGTCAATCGTCATGGGAATTCCACCTGATCCAGTGGCGGTGTGGCACCCGCTGCAGAGAGGTTGAGGACACGTCGACCGCGGCACTGCCCTCGGCGTGGCTTCGCCGATTCGTGATCCAAGAGGTTCGGGCTGGCAAAGGAACTGCTCGCCCGGTGCCAGGCAGTGAGTCGTTAGACGACGGCAGGTAGGGCGAACACCCGCAGGGGACCGCTGATCGCGTAGCGGGTGATGTCGGCATCAGCGACGGCGTTGGCGGCGTCGATCGCAGCGTTCTCTCCAGGAGCGGCGGCCATGCTGGTCCGGTCCGTGTCGATGCCGAGAGCGATCCTGATGGCCAGGGAACCGCCGTACACGCGCATGTAGGTGCGGCGGTAGGGGCGCACGAGGTCTTCTCGCTCGGATGGCATGTGGTGGTTGTCGGGCAGCGTCTTGAGGTAGTCGCGGTGGATGCGGGCAGCTTGCTGGGCGGCGGCGTCGATGTCCCGCAGGTATTCGGGCAGGATCGCGGCGATCAAGGGGGCGCGATCGGCCCGCGCTGACCAGCTGAGGGAGCTGTCACCGTGTCTGAACCGGGTCTGAGAGATCGCAAATTCAGACACCACGCCGTCCAGCAAGCGGATCAGCTGGACAACGAGGTGGAGCCGTACGCGGCCGAAGCCTGCCCGAGCTGGAATGACGACGGTGTGCCCTTCGAAGGGCAGGGTGGATTCGATCTCGTGGATGCGGGAGCGGAGTTTCCCGGCGAGCCCGAGGGCGCTGGTAGCTTCGCCGCTGTCCTTGGACACAGCGCGTTCAGCGATGGCGGTAGCCGCTTGAAGGCGGAGCTTCCGCTTGGTGAGCTCGTCGAGCAGGGCAGCGATCGGCGTGTTCTCATGGGCAGGTGGTGCAGGGTGTGGCGCATCCCTAGCCGCCTTGCTTCTCAGGGCCGGAAGGTTGGACACGATGTCTCCTCGTAGAGAAGGTGCGCAGGGAGGAGAGGGCCGAACGTGCAGTCCGAGCGACGGGATTCCTGTTGCCTCGCGCGCTACGGGGGCGGCTGGGACTGCGGGAACGGGTTCGCTATGAAGGTCAGGAACCGAGCGTTATCGCGGCTTCAGGAAGGAAGCTGGCGGTACAGCCACCGCCGAATGCGGCTCCTTCATCGGTCATGTCTTGCCGCAGTCTCCGGGTCACCTGCTCGGGCAGTTTGACCCCGTGTCGAGCCAGGACGGCATGTAGGGCAGCGATGGTGGGGATCTCGCAGGGGGTGAAGCCGCGAGCTGTGGCCGTGACGGCTGTGGTGGCTCTGACCGGAGGGGTGATGTGGACGATGAAGAATGTTGACAGCTCGCGGTTCCAGCCGATGAAGGCAGTGCCGCCGGAGGGCGAACTCTCCGGCGGGAGGACGTGACAACTCATGAGCTGTGCAGGCCGGCCTCGGTGGCCTTGCCGACGACGTCGCTCGCCTTCACATACCGCTTGTCAGGCATGGGACCTCGCCTTGTGCAGCTCGGTGACGATGACGTCGAGGGCGTCCGCGGTGCTGACAGAGTCACCGAGGATGATCTCCTCGTCCTCTGGATGGGCGTTGCGGGCGTCGAGCTTCCAGATGTGCCAGTGCAGTTCCTCGATGTCGTCGGCGGGAGTGTTCTCGGCGCCAGTGACCCACAGGTAGGTGGTCGACATGAGCGGGATGTGAACCACCATCTGACGGCGGGCCGGTCGGCCGATGGAGAAGGCGATGCCCTCGATCGCCAGGCGCAACGTCATCGGGGCCAGGCCAAGGTCCCACGCCTGCCTGAACCACTCCTCCGTCGTCTCGATCGGCGCGGTCCCGGGGCGGCCTCCCGCCTGTTGACGCGAATCGTCTCGATGACCTCGGCAGTGGTGGCGCTCGTGCGTAGGGTCGTTGGTGTTCGGGTCACTCACGCGTGTCTCCGTTGGTGATCGCGGTCGTGGCGACTCATGGGCCGCCGGCATAGGGGCTGTCCACGGGTTCCCCACGCGAGGGAAGGCCCGCCAGAGGCGGCTGCGAACCGCGGCTTGGCCTTCCCACGCGTAAAGGTTCCGTGCGGCGGTCCCGAAGGCGCTCGGGCTCGGGGCACGCCCTCGATGGAGATGTCGGGAGGGTGAGTGCGGCTAGGTGGTGAGGTGCTTCAGCCGCCTGCCCTGCGCAGCGCTTCGACTGCCGCTTGCCCGATGGCGTTGGCCGCGCTGGCCGGGTCGTGGGCATCCACCTCAACGGCGCCCCGCATGACGCGGGGCTCGCCGTCCAGACACAGCCACAGCACAGCGCATCCGCGCTGTATGAGGCGATCGATCAGTCCCTGCGCGATGGCGGCAGGGTTGTTGCCGGCAGCGTCCTTGCCGGCGAGTTCGCCGTCGGAGGCGATGACGAGAAGACGTGCACCGGTGCCCGATGACAGGCCCAAAGCGCCGTCCAGGGCACGGATGGCTCCTGGCAGGACTACGGTTCCCTCATCGGCGCTGAGTAGCGGCACCTGGTCGGGCGGTATGCCGGGCCAGATCAGGGGGGTCAGCTTGTCGCCCCAGGCGATCGCGGCCGCGGTTCCTTCGACCTGGCGGACCGCCTGGGCGCATACCCACGCCGAGACTGCTAGCGCCTCGGCGGTAGATGACATCGACCCGGAGACATCGGCGGCGAAACCCATGATGAGAGCGGGTTCGGTGACCCTGGTCCGCTGCCGGCGGAGAAACGGTTGGGCGGTAACCGCCAGGCCCAGTCGGCGCTGGGCGTCGGCTTGCATCACCTCTCTCATCCGTAGGCGTCCGGGTGGGACGTTGCTGGTCACCACGGCGACACGGTGATCACGTTGGCGGGCGCGGCGTAGATGCGTCGCCAGGGTGTTGGCGGCGGACCGTTCGGCCTGCGTGGGGTGCCGGAACCCGTGTATCGGCCCGGTCAGAGTAGTGGAGGGTCCACCGTCGAACGTGTGGGCTGCTTGCGCGGCGGCTTCCCTTTCGGCTGCTTCGTTGGCGCGTTCGGCCAGGACCTGACGATCGGGGCTGGCGGATACGCGGTTTTCGGCGAGCTCGGCTTCGACGTCAGCGACGGCGTCCTCGGCCACCGTGGTGGTCAACTGATCGATGGCGTCGGCAAGAGGATCGGGAGCAGGCGGATCGGCGGCACCGTCGCCGGGGTCGCTCGTGGTAGGAGCTCCGCTGGTCGCACCGGGGGACCCAGGCGCAGCGGCGTGTCCGCCGTGGCAGGCCAGCACGGGCAGATCGGGGACGTCGCGGTCATCGTCCCAGCCCATGGTGATGGTGATTTGCGTGGCGGCGTCGATCAAGGTGTCGTAGTCGCCGTCCTCGGCGGCGAGCGCTTGGCGCCACAATGTCCGCAGGCTGTCGAGCACTTCGGCGCCTAGGGCCTCGGTCACCAGGGCTTCGACCTGACGGGTGTCATCGGGTAGCAGCACTCCGGCGTCGACCCGGGCCAGCACCAGCAGCGCGGCCGCCAGGGCGCGGGCACGCTGCTCCTCCTCGGACTGTTCTCCGCCAGGTGGGGGGAACTGCAAGATGTGCTTGGCGGCGGTGCGCAGCCACCGCTGGTCGACGGGCCGGTGACGCAGTTGCTGGGCTTCCACCCACGGTTCCAGCAGGTAGGTCACCACTGACCTGACACGCGGTGATGTGCGGGCCGCCAGCTCCCGAAGATCCCACCCGGCGCGGGCGTGCCCGCCTTCGTGCGCGCACACCCCGATCAGCACCGGTTGCTCCAACCGTCCGAGCGCGGTGGTCGGGTCCACGTCGCTGGGGTGGGTGCCGTCGGTGAGTACCCGGTCGCCGTTGATGGTGATCTGCGCGTTGTCGGGCTCGAACCAGCCGGGTGGGGTCTCCTCCGGCTGGTCCCACACCATGCGGGCAAGCACCTCGGGGCGGCCGGTGACCGCCTCCATGATCAGGTTAAGGCGGGCGACCAGGTGAGCGCGGGCGCTGGCCAGCGCTGGGTCGACATCCGGTTCCTTGGCCTTGTTCCACGGGCGTTTGCGCCGCCGCCGCGGCGGTGTGATCTGCGCGGCGGGGTCGTCGGAGAGGTTCACGCGCCGTACCTTCCGCCGAATTGGGTCACGGTTACCGTGGGATACAGCTGCTGGATCGCTTCCAGAATCTGGTCGCGGTCGTGTGCGGGGGCCTTGGCGACCAAGGTGCCGGCGGCGTACTCCTTGCCGTACAGGTTGGCCATGTCCCGGAAGTCCAGCAGGGACCGCAGCTGTGGGCTCCAGCTCAGTTCGCTCCTTTGCCGCGCGCGGTCCAGGTTCTGCGCGACTTTCACGATCTCTGTCGGTACGCCGAGGTCCCGGGCGAGCTGCCAGTCGCTTTCGACCTGCCAGTGATGGGTGAACCGGTCCCGCAGCGCCTCGCTGAGCACCGCCCCGGGAACGTCGGGGTTGTGCGTCGCGCAGACCATGAACCCTCTAGCGACGGGGATCGCTGGCAGGTTGGTGCCGGGGATGCGCAGCTCTCCGCGGCCGTCCATCACCTCATATAGGGGAATCAGGACTCGCGGGTCGATCATGGTGACCTCGTCGAGCAGGAGCGGCAGACCGCACATGACCGCCAAGGTCAGCGGACCATGGACCCACACGTATGGGCTGGTGGTGACGGTGGCCGGGTCGGGATTGGGAAGATAGCTGCCGAGCAGGTCGGCGGTGGTGGTGTCGGCGCTGCCGACGAGCGTCAGCAGGCCCGGTCCGTCATGGGAGCGGAACGCCGCCTCCACAGCGGCGGTCTTACCGCATCCGGGGGGCCCACCGAGCAGGACATGCTGCCCCTGTTCGCGGATGGCGCGCAGGAGCGCCAGGTCCTCGAAGGAGCCGATCTGGCGGGGATGGTAGGTCTCGCCGTTGGGCCTGGGGCGCGGCCCGATCGGGGGCAGCAGTGGGTGAGCGGCGGCGCCGGCCGGTGCGGAGCCCTGCATGAAGTAGTCCTCGTCGAGCTGGTCCAAGCGGGCTTTGGCCTGAGCAGCAGTTGGCGTAGTTATGACGACCTCCAGTTGGTGAGCGGCGGCCAGGAGGGGTGCCGCCGACGAGGGGATTGAGACGAGGGGTATGAGCGCGGAGACCAACGAGGGGAAGGTGGGTGTGGTCAGTCGTGGGTCAGTTCGGGCGCGGCGGCGAGAAGGTTGTCGAGGATGCGCTGGCGGACATGCCTTTGCACACCCTGATCGCCGTCGCAGACCTCGCTGTAGTCATCGAGGGCGATCTCGAACTCGGTGACCGGCCGAGATGCCCGGTAACCCTTGCGTTCCTTCTCCGTCGTGATCCTGACGGCGCGGTCTCGGACCTGCGCGAGACTGGGCAGGGCTTGGAACTGGAACTGACCCAAGGCGCCGTATTTGGCGTAGTTGGTGATCAACAGGCGGTGGGTGACGATGACCCGGTAGACCTTGTTGCTGTTGGCACTGACGTCCCGGTAGTGCAACTCCCAGCCAATGGCACGCACCATCGACGCTGCCCTTTCCATGCGTGGCGGGTGAGGTATGCATGTGCCGGGGCCCGGCTGTAGGCAGCCGGGCCCACGCAAGGCGGTTGCTTACTGGGTGGGTGAGGTGTAGCCCAGCCGCGCCAGCTGTTCCGGATTCAGGCCCGCCAGGGCGGGCGGTGCCGCCGTCATCGGGGCCGCGGCAAGCGGCGCGGCGCCACCTGTGGTCTGGGGCGGCGAAGCGGGTGCCGGGGTCGGCTGGGCCGGAGTCGCGGGGACGAGCTGGCCAGAAGCGGTGGGGGACGGAGCAGGGGCGTGAGCAGCTGCCGCCGGGACCGGCTGGCCAGCGACTTGGGGGATGTGCTGGCCAGGAATGGCCGCAGCCCACGGGATCGCCTGGCCGGGGGCAGTCGGAGCAGGAATCGCCGCGACGGGGGTGGCGGGAGCGCCGGTGGCAGGCAGCGTCGGATAGGCGGGCGGCTGACCGGGCGGCACCGCCGGGGTGAGAGGAACGGCCGGCGTCGCCACAGGGGTGGGGTTGTTGCCGAACAGCATCGCGTCGACGGCCGCGGCCGCGGGGGGAACGTACTGAGCGCTGAACAGCTTGGACGGCTTCGCACCTGCCACCTTGGGCTGTGCGTCAGCGACGTAGGTGACGGTGAGCCGTCCACCCACATCGAGTCTGACGCCTGGACCGACAGCCTTCAGGGCGTCGCGGATGGCGTCCTTCATGTGGTGGCGGGCGTACAGCGCCCGCAGGCCGTCGTCGTCGCGGATGCTGGGGTCGCGCTCCTCGGTGGCGAGCACGATCTTCAACTGCAGCTGCGGGGTTCCGTCGTCCCAGACCATTGGCTTGTTGGTGCCGTACTCCAGGCGCTGCACCACCTCCGGGTAGCGGGCGATGATGCCGGTGACCGTGTGGCCGATCGGCCGGTCGAAGCTCACCGACGGCATTCCGCCTTGCAGCAGGAAATCGTTGGCGTCGGGCATGGTCATGAGGTCTCCTTAGAGGCGATCAGATCGATCAGGGATTCGGTAGGGTGGGGAAGGTTGAGCTCTCCGGGACAGCCGCGTGTCAGGTCGCGGCTGCCGGGCTTGAACCACTCGCAGTGGTGGCAGGCGGCGTTGGAGGTCTGCAGCAGCGGCAGCGCCTGGACGCCGGCTACCTTGACGGCGGCGGCGATGGCGTCCACCTGGGCCAGGGCCTGACGGGCGATGCGTTCGTCGAAGGGTTCCCACCAAAAATGGCGTCGGCTGTAGCGTTCGCTGCGCGGCAGGAAGGCGATCATGACGCCGTTTACGGGGAACCCACGAAGCCGCCAGCCCAGGCCGTACGTGTGGACCTGGATTCGGTACTGCTGGCCGGGACCGCGGGCGCGGTAGCGGGCCAAAGAGGTCTTACCGACGAGCTTCCAGTCGATGACACCGCCGGTGAGCCGGTCGTACACGTCGCTGGTGCCGTCGATGTCCTCGCCCGCGATCTGACCGACGTGGACCTTCTGCTCGACCAGGAACCGCGGCCGCCCGTCAGGGGCCAAAATGGAGGGGAGATCCTGGGCGATCTTGGCGTGAAAGGCCGTCCCTAGATAGGCCTCCCACTTCAACGTGTGACGGCACGGCGGGACGCCCGCAAGCTTGTACCCGATCCGCCGGTGGCATGGGCAGCCGATCTCCGAAGGGCCTAACTGCTGCTGCAGAGAGCGAGGCTGGTGGCTGGCGATGTGAGCGATGATCTGGTCGATATCGGTTTCCAGCGTGGCGAACGGCTCTGCGGCGACTGGCGACGACGGAGTCATGGTGGGTCACCGCCGGGGAACGCCTCAGGCAGCAGCCGGATCTGATACTTGCCTGGTGTCACCTTGGTGTAGCTGTCCCGCATGGGCTGCAGCTGGGGGTGGTCGTTGAAGAACGCGTCGGTCTGGAACCTACGGCTTCCTCCCTGCTCTGCGCCCCTCATGATCGGAATGCCGCTGATCAGGCCGATGCCACCGTCCACGCCGAGCTTCGGGCGCAACACAGCCACTGCCTGTTCCGCGATCTCGTTGAGCTCATCTTCCTTGGCCTTGAGCTCTGCCTGGCGCTTTCGTAGCTCCTCGCGTTCTGGCTCGAGTTGAGCGTTGGCCATGTGGACCCGGCGAAGGACATCGACCCATTCCAGGGCGTCCGGATCCGCAGATAGCTCCACCTGCGGCAGGTTGTCGTTCTTGCGCGCCTTGGCCATTATCGGCCTGCCGTTCGCGCTCTGATCGCCGCGTGACCGGGGAACGAGCGGGCCACAAGCATGGCGAAGTCACATCCTCTCGAGAGAAGCAAGCTGCCCTGGTCGCGCGGCGCGCGACCAGGGCAGCGGTTGTGGATGCGTGAAGGTATGGGCTACGGCACCGTGGGGCTGGTGTCGTGCTGGCTGCGCAGGATCTGGACCTCCGTCTCGCGGTAGCGGCGGTGGCCGCCGAGGGTGCGGAGGGAGGTGAGCTTGCCTGCCTTGGCCCAGCGGGTGACGGTCTTGGGATCGACGCGGAACATGGTGGCGACCTCTGCGGGCGTGAGCAGCCTCTCGGCCTGGGACAGCAACTGCATTGGAATGTGGTCCTTCCGTTGGTGATCGACAGCTATTGCTGGAGCAGTGCGAGTTCCGGCCATGGCAACGGTGTGGGTGAGGTTGCTGGCCTGAGATCGCAGGTAGGAGGGTCGGATGCCGGGCGTGCTACTCGTCGGAGTTCATGTCGCCGTCGAGGTCCGGGTCGACGAAGGCGTCCGGGTTGTAACTGTCCGGCTCCTTGGTGGGTTCGTTGAGTGGCATGCCGTCGCCGCGGTCATCCGCCTCGCGGTTCACCGTGTGGCTCTCGTCCGGCTCGCCTTCGTCAGGTGAGCCGTCCGCCCCAGCGGTGCTGGCGCCGGCCGTCTCGTCGGAATCGTTGAGCTCGGCGCTGGCGGCCGTGAGCGATTCGGCAGTGGAAGCGGCGTAGTCGATGTCGTCGCCGACGTACGGCAGGCCGTACGCGACGGCCTGCTCGATGGGACAGGGTTTGTAGCCCGCTTCGATGAGGAACTCCAGCCACCGGCGAGCGTCTGCAGGCGTGCAGGGGCTCCACTTGTCTGACCGCCAGGTGTTCCTGGCCTCCCCGGCCAGGGTCATCTGGTGCTCGAACGCGACCGCGATCGGCAGCAGCGCCAGCAACTGCATCTTGCCTGGGCGAGCGGTGGCCACCGCATCCGCGTCCACCTGCTTGCCGGCGAACTTCGCCCACAGTTCGCTGTTGGAGGCTGATGCGAGGCGATCGCGTACCGGTTCCGGCATGGTCATCAGCATCCGCGTGATGAAGGCGAAGGTGTGCTTCGGCGCCGTCGATCGGGCGAAGAGCTGACGGAGCCAGTCGTGGCGGACGCCGGCCGCAGCCTTCCACGCCTTGTTGCCAGCGATGACGCGACGGCGTTCCTCCGGATCGGCCTTCGGTCTCTGAGCCCGACTGTCTTCATAGCGGGGCGGGCTGTAGCCATGCACGGCAGGTGTAGTGCACCAGTACGACGGGCGGGTGCTCCGACCACGAAGGTGCGCCGTGTGGCCAGCGCATTCGTGATGGGTGCTCGAGTCGAAGTCCTTGACCTGATAGCCAATGCTGTCCACGCGAACGGCCCCATCGGGGATGTCCTCGGTGATGGCAATCCCCGCCTGGGTGAGCTGCTCGACCAGCGCCTGGTACGCAGCCAGCTCCGCCCGTTCGTTGCGGACGTACTCGACGGCGTACTTCACGGAGGTGTTCCGGCCACGGTTGATCATTCCCATGACCTGGTCCATGGCTTCGTTGTCGCCCTCGAATTCCGCGAGGAGTGCGTAATCCTCAAGGGTCCAGTCGTAGTTCGCAGCGGCGGCTTTGTCGCGGACCTCCCGCGGAAGCCGGGAGGCCTTGAGGGCCGTCCTCAGCGTGGCGGCCTTGAAGCCGGTCTTCCTCCAGATCTCCGTTCTCGTCGCACCGGCTTCAACGGCATCGAACAGCGCCTCCGCCACCTCCTGCGGGGAGAGCCCTTCACGCTGCTCGGCGGTCGTCACCTGGCCGATGAGCTGCCGCGCCTTGTCCGCCGTCAGCGTGAAGTCGATGATGCACTCAAGCTTCTGCATCCCCGCCTGTCGGGCGCCCATCAGGCGGCGGTTGCCGTCGTACACCCAGTAGGGCACGTCGGCACCCTCCGGAGCCGGGAACACGATCAGCGGGTGCTCCTGCAGCGCCTGGAGGGAGCGGCAGAACTCGGGGGTGATCTTGTACTCTTTCCGCTTGTTCCACGGGCTGAGGTCCAGGTCCTTGACCTCGATCTCCGTGAAGACCTTGTGATCGGGTCTTGTGAACGCGGCACTTTCCTCGTCGAGGTCGTTCGCTACCGACATTCGGTACTCCTTCCGGAGGCCGGACATTGTGTGAGGAGAAAGGCCGGCGCGGATAACGCGCGGGCCATAAATCGGTGCAACTGCACGAAATCGGCCCCGGACCCGTCGCGGATCCGAGGCCGAGGATGGGTGGTGACGGTCAGATGGGCCAGAGGATGGGTGGTGACGGTCAGATGGGCCAAGGGACCGAGCCGTGCAGCCTGGACTCAGGGTCCGAGGACTTGCAGATGTTGATCGGCCCGGCGAGCGGTTCCCAGCCGAATGATCCGCAGGCCCAGCCGACTTCCCCGACGACCACGATGTCGCCCACGCTCAGCGACCGGTTCCCACGCGCGCGGGACTTCTCCGCGCGGGCATCCTCACCGACGTTAAACGTGGTGAATGCCTCCTCCAGAACCTCCTGCGGGTTCCGGGCCCGTTCGGCAGGGATGTCGTAGGCGTACACCTTGAGCATCGGGTGATCAGACTGCCAGCCGCTCACAAGGTTGTCCGGAAAGGCGGTGTTGTGCCAGATGCTGACCGTGATGACCGCGTCCACCGAGAGTCCCTTTCGCTGCCTGCCGCCGGCGGGTCGTTCCCCCGGCGCTGGGACTGGTTGCCCGCGGGTTCTCGGCGCGGGGGAAGGCTCGCCGAAGGCGACCGCGCGCAGCGCGGCTTGGCCTTCCGCCGCGCAGAGGTTCCGCGGGACAGTCCCGGCGGCGCCGGGGGCGACCCTCCGGAGGTCATCACCTTGTGCTTGCCTTGCTGGCAGTGGTGTCAGCTCAGCCAGGCCCTCAGGTTCTCCTGCACTGCTGGATCACGGAGCTTCGCCAAAGCTGCTTTCTCGATCTGCCGGATCCGCTCCCGGGTCAGACCGAACTCCTGCCCGATGTCGTCGAGGGTGCGCGGATGACCGTCGACGAGCCCGAATCGGCGAGTTATGACCTCCGCCTCGCGTTCGGACAGCACGTTCAGTGCCCGCTGCATCGCCTCGCGGCGCTGGGTGTCGATTACCACCTCAGGCGGTTGCGGCGCATCGAGGTCCTCGATGAGGTCGCCCACCCGGACACGGCCCGTCTCATCCAGCGGAGCGTCGAGACTGATGGGCTGTTGCTGGCGCACATTCAGGAGGTACGTCGTCTGCTTCACCGTCATATCCAGCGCATTGGCGAGCTCGGTTACGGTGGGATCCCTGTTGAGGGTCTGCTCCAGACTTCGCTCGACCCGTCGGATCCTGCTCAGTTCTTCGTGGACATGGTTTGGCAGGCGCACGGTCCTGCTGCGCTCCGCAAGCGCCCGCTGGATGGATTGGCGAATCCACCAGGTCGCGTAGGTGGAGAACTTGAATCCCTGGACGTAGTCGAACTTCTGCACGGCTCGGATCAGCCCGAAGTTTCCATCGCTGATCAGGTCGGGTAGCTCCATGCCCCGGCCGGTGTAGCGCCGGGCAATCGAGACGACCAGGCGCAGGTTCGCCTCGATCATGCGCTGCTTGGCCTGCTCGCCGAGGCGGGAGAGCGCCTGGAGTTCGGCATAGAGGGTGTCGGGAATCGTCAGGCTGCTGGGGTCGAGCTGGTCAAGCTGCTCCTGGGCGAACAGTCCCGCTTCGATCTGCTGAGCGAGCTCCACTTCCTCTCTGGGCGTGAGCAGAGGCACACGGCCGATCTCCTTCAGATACAGCTGGACGCTGTCGCCGACGGTGGCGTCAGCGTCCAGGTCCTGCTCGCTAGCCGCATGTTGCATGGCCGTTGCGATCACTGGACACCTCCAGGGAGCAGGCGAAGCCTGGCTGGCGCCAGCTCACGCTGAGGCGTTCGAAATGCGCCGGTCTCGGCCGTCTGCGCGGAGTTCAACAGGGGTGGCATCTGAACGTGGGGCGCTCTGCCGACCCTCTTCGATGCGACGGAAGTGCCCCTGAACCATCGGCTCTCGGTGAGGCGGACGACGTCCTGAACGAAGGTCCCGGCGGCGGTCAGAGCGTCCTCGCACGCGTCCAGAGCAGCAAGTAGCCGGGTGCTGCTTCCGTAGCCCAGCAGCAGAGCTTCGACGGCACCCGCTGCGGTTACGGCAGCGGCGACCTCGGTGGCAAGGTCACGCACATCGGCAGCGGGGGACGACACCTCGGCACGGACGATGCCTGATATTCGTGGGCGCAGTGTCGTTCTGACGACCTCCTGGAAGGCCAAGACAACCACTGTGTCGCTCCCGTGACTGAACGCGTCGCTCGCAGTGTGCAAGTCGGCGACAAGGTGAACTGTCAACGGCGGCCGGCGCTGGTAGGGCGGGGGATCAATGAGAGCAGTCATAAGCGAGGCGACCCTTCGCAGATGGGTGAAGGAGACGACGAAGCCCCCGGCACCGCGGGGGCGCCGGGGGCTGAGTCCAGAAAGGTGACCAGAGGCCGAGACAAGCAGCGGGGAATTAGTGGCGACCCCAGGATGGGTCAGCTGAGCGGCTGTCGGAAATCAGTGCTGTGCGACGGGTGGAGGTCCGTCCCGACTGGCGGCCGGGAGCGTCCGCGGCGGGGAAGGGAGGCAAATCCGGCAGCCAGCCCGTCAAGATCTTTTGCGCTTCTCCCCCGCGGAACTATCCGCATTGGCTCAGCGCAAAAGATCTTGTAAGGGATGGCAGCTCTGGCGGATTTGCCTCCCGTCCGCTGCGGACGCAGGCTGCAAGTCGTCGGGACGGCCCGTAGCCGGTCTGAGGACCCCGCGCTGCGGCTGGGCGAGTAGTGGGGCTTTCTCCTGAGGTCCTTATCGCACCCGCCGCGTTGCCGTTCTCTGCCGCATTGCCGGCTCGGTGGTACGCGATGTCTGCGGGGGAACAGGTCGTGTGGGGCCAGCAGTCGCAGTTGTTGATCGCAGGTTCGCCACCTCTGGCCGTCCATAGATTCTCGCCAGGACATCGGGTGGTGTCTGAATGTAGCGACCTGCCTCGGCCTCCGCACGAGTGGTCGGCCGACGGTTCCTGGCACGCTGTTGCAGCTGTTCAAGCTGTCGCTCGGCGATCACCTCAGCGAACTGCTCATCGCCGAGGGGTACCTCCCTCCCCTCGTTGACCACTGTCAGCGGTTCGTCGGTGAGGCCGCGGTTGTTCGCAGGATTGCGTAACCACTCTGCTGCACGCTTCGGGATTCGGTCGGCCACCACCTGCGGCGCGGTCGGGTCGGGGAAAGGACGAACCGCGACGACATGAATGATCGGCCGGTCATCCGGCACGTTGCCGCTCCCGACCTTCCGGAGCGTCTGAGGGTTGACCTGCCGATAGATGATCTGGTGGGAGGGAGCGTCCGGGCTGCCGCCGAAGTATCGCGGCCTGAACTCCCGGAGGTCGACGTCACGGCGAGCTGGGGCAGTCCCGGATTCCGTCCCAGCCGGAGTCGACCGCTTGCGGTCCTGGGGTTGAGGTCCGCGCATCGTCAGATCCCGCAAGTGCGCAGCCGCCTGCTGCTTGGCTCCCGCAGGAAGCTGCCGCAACTCGGCATCGACCCCCGGCGATATGCGGAGGTTATAGCGACGGTCTCTGGGTAGCCACTGCGTCATCTGCCTCTCGAAGGTTTCCGCAGGAGTCGCTGCTCGAGTAGGCACAGGCGCGGACGCGACAGTCTGGCCGTTGATTTCAGCAGCGACCTTGCTCGCCACCCGGACCACCCGGGCTCCCTCGATCTGCTCGCGCCCAGCCTCGACGACGGGCAGCGAGTATCTCGGCGTCTCACCCTGGTTCGCTCCCCTCGACAGCTCGGTCCGGAGCTTGAGTTCGTTCACATACTCAGCGACCGCGGCGTCGTCGAGTTGCCCAGGCCCCTGAACGGCGAGCACCTGCACTGCGGGCGCGTTCCCAGGAGCGTGCTTCTCATTCAGGATGCGGTAGACGATGCGCCCTTCAGGCTGAAGCCGCTCAGCGATCGTGTCTGTCAGCGCGCCGTCGACACGATCGGTGATTCCAACGAGGCGAACGACGCTCCGTTGATCGGAGTACACGCGCGGCTCGTATTGATAGACGAGCCCGTTGCCGTCCCCAAGAGGACGCACGTGGAGCCCCGACACCAGCAGGCTCGGCGTTTCGAGTTCCAGGTCATCTGTACTGGGACCATTGACCGCCAGATGCCGGATCTGGTCGAGCGCCGCCTGTTTGGCCTGTGGATTAGGGAGACCTCGCAAGTCGGTGACGGCGCCGGGGACGGCGCGGATGTCGTTGCGGCGCTCGCCGGGAAGCGCCATGCGCAGCCGCCGCTCGAACTCCTCCATCTCCGGGGAGCTGACGACACTGGCGAAGCGCGCTTCGTGCCAGGTGCCTCCGATCTTCGCTGGATCGCCGATGAGAGGACCTCCACTCCCCGGCAGGTCATAGACCAGGGAGTGGACACGCATGACGGCCATCTGCTGATCAGATGGGGACAAACGGTTGATGTCTGAGAGCGTCCCCGGCTCCCAGATGAGGTCGCGTCGCGGGCGTGGCGGTGGGGCAGGTGCCGGCCGAATGTCTCGGATTCCGCTGACTGCCTGCGGCTCCGGTGCTACGTAGTTCTCGTCATAGGTTGAGGGGTGGGGCCTGTTGTAGACGTTCGGCACCCCGTCCGGCCACGCACGTTCGGGATTGTTGCTGTTGTCCCATGGTCCGACGCTCTGTCCGACTCTGCCGGCGGCCGATCCTTGCGCGAGTGCTCGGGCGGTGGCACGTATTTCCTCCGTGCTCGGAGATACGTATTGATCTGCTGCAGCATTGGAGCGGTCTTCAGCCATCGCTCACCACGAGGTTGCCCTGATCGTCTGTCGTCATGCCCAACTCCATGGCAAGTTGCTCGGTGGCCGGCGGGGCGGCCTCGGCGGCGGCACCGTCCATCGCCTGCTGCAGCAGGGCGAACAGTTCATGGGAGATGACGACGGCAGTTGTTCCGTTGCCAGCGTCCAGGAGGACCGGTTGGGCGAACAGCCCGTCCGAGGCGATGCTGGTTACCGCATCGCGCAGATCACCTTCAACGTCATGCCGGGGATATTCAGACGACTGCATATAGCAGTTATAGACCCTCGACACATCCATTGACGAGACTTTACTGGTGCCTGTCAGATACGGGACGATCGAATCGGCACCAGACGCAGCGGCTTCCGCCGGATGTGTACGTCACGTCGTAGGCGTCCACGAGATCATGGACTAGCGCGATACCGCGGCCACCTTCCTCCACATCGGTGGGAACATAGCGCGCCGATGCGCCCGAGCCGGAGCCTTGATCTGTGACACTCAGCTCCACCCATCCTTCTTCGCCGCACCTCACCTCAAGGAGAACGTGGCCGTCTGGGTCGCCAGATGCGCTGTAACGGATCGCATTGGTGACGAGCTCGCTCACGACCAACGCGACTTCGTCGACCAGGGGCCAGGAAGGCGGCAAGGCGGCCATCGCCCACTGACGAGCATGGCTGACCATGTCCGGGAGGCCCTCGAACGCCCGGACTCGCACAGATGTTGCACGTTCGGTTTTCATTAGCCGCTCTCACCCCTCTTCTTGTAGGTGGCGTGACTGCGCCTGCGAGCATGCGCAAGCGGCGCTCGCTGGGCGATCGGGGCAAGCTCCAGGCCACGCGGCAGCCGCCCTGGCGTAGGTCATGAATCAGTTCGCTTGAGTAACCGCGCCACTAGCAGGTCGATGTCCCACTCGGTGTCCGCGGGAGCGCACTCGTAGGTCTGCGCGAGGAAGTCCGCCAGGTCGTCGTACTGCACGAGCAGGGTCATTTGCCGGCTCGTCCGGGCGGCAAAAGTCAGCGCGGTGTAGTGGGGATCTGCTGCAGGCCCGGCCAGCACCTCGCCGAGTCCTACCGGTCCGCTCAGCCCTCGGCGCAGGAACTCGCGATCGTAGGTGTAGGTCACGTGTGTGCGCCCGCATGGGCTGGGGATGGTGATGCGCACCACGAACGGCACGGCGGGGTCGTATACTCCTTCGCCCTCGAAAGGCTGTTCGGGATCCACCGGGTCGACGAATCGGAGGAGCATTCGTACTTCTTTAGAGGTCAACTCCTCGCCCCCTTCGGGAGGAAGTGCATGAGGCATGCTGCTCCTAACGCGACCAACACGAGAGGCCGTACTAGTATGCGCAGACCATTACGCGCGTACTAGTACGCTCCCCTAAGTGTGAGGTGGTGTCAAGTAGCGGACTAACCTGGGTGGGCAACTGAGCCAGCACGGGGGCCAGAGCAGTGAGATTTTGGAGGTTTCGTGGCGAAGGCTCGCTACCAACAGATCGCCGATGAGCTGCGGTCCGCCATCGAAACGGGCGAGTACGGACCAGGGGCTCTACTGCCGTCGTTGGTGAGACTGGCTGAGCGATATGGGGTGGCGAAGGGCACTGCGGTCCAGGCACTAGGAGTGTTGGAGCGGGAAGGCCTTGTCGAAGCGATTGAAGGCAAGGGCTTTATCGTTCGGCCTCGGCCGATACGACAGCAGTACACAATGGACCGCTATGCACGGCGGAACTGGCCTGGTACCCGTCGGCATCTGACGCTGGATGTGGCAACCGTGCCGGCTCCGGAGGTCGTCAGTCGCAGGCTTGGTATCGCCCCGGGGGCAGACGTACGGGTCCAGGGCTGGATGATTCTCGTCAACGAGCGGCCGCATGAGCTTGCATTCAGCTACCTCAAATCCAGCCTGGCGGAAAGGATGCCACTCACAGAGCCGATCCAGGGCCCGTTGGATACTCTCGCTCACATCGAAGGACTGGGAGTACGCATCGGAGAGGTGCAAGAGGAGTTGACCGCGCGGACCCCAGACAGACGAGAGACAGAGGCACTGAGACTTCCAGCGGCGGCACCCGTGATGTCGTTGGTCCGCACTGCCTTCGATGTCTCCGGGCGACCTGTCGAGGTCATGATCGCAACTCTCGTTGGCGATGCATCAACCTTTGTTTACAGGTTTCCCGTCTCAGAGTGAGCGGGTGGAGCGGCGGCGACAGCCGGAGTAGGAACCCGCACCCTCATTCAGCGTTATATGCAGGGCGAGGCGCTGGCTGCTGCGGAAGGGCCAGAGGTCTACCGCAGACATTATCGTCGACCCGCCCCAACCTTGACTCAGTCGCCTGAACCGGCTCCGTAAATCACGGTATTCTGCCTGCGGACCTGTGATGAGGCCGCTGGAAAGGCCGTACCCCCACAAGGGTGCGGCCTTTCTGTATGCCCGCACCCATGAACATCTCTAGGATGCTGCACAGCGCGGGGCATCATGCCGCGTGTGACTCATCACAGGAGGCTTCCCACCGTGTCCACTCCACGCCGACGCCGGGCGCGCCGTATCGCTCAGGCCAATAACAAGGGTGGCACTGGCAAGACCAGTGCCACCGTGAACCTCGCCGCAGCTCTCGCCGAGCACGGGCAGCGGGTCCTCGTCGTCGACATGGACCCCCAGGGCAACGCTGGCCGTCGCCTGGCCGCGCAAATCGACGCTTCCCAGCCCACGGTCTCCGACGTGCTGAAGGCACTCGCGGAGACAGAGCGCCCAGAGGAGTTGGCCGGATGCGCGGTTGACGCTTTCGCGCCGATCGGCTGGCCCGAGCCGTACAGCGAGCGGATCACTCTCATTCCCTCCCGCCCCGATCTAGAGAATCGCGCTCTGACGGAGGCGGGCCTGTTGGGGGCGGTCCAGCGGCTCGCTGTCGCCCTGGACGGGGCGGACGACGACTTCGACGTGGTGCTCATCGACTGCCCGCCGAACCTGGGCCACCTGACCCAGCTTGCCCTCGCTGCCGCCGACTGCGTCGTGATCGTCACCGACGCTGAGCTCGACGGCATCGAGGGCGCTATCGCGATGCGGGACTTCGTTCAGCACGGCCGCCGCAGGCTCGCAAATCCTGACCTCCGCGTCCTGGGCTATGTGGTTAACCGGGTAGACCTGCGCATGGGGTCGGATCGCTATCAGGTAGAGGAGACCATTCCGGAGACCTTCGGTGACGAGGTGCTCGAGCCAAGGCTTCCCGTGCGCGCCGTGGTGAAGGACGCCGCCGACGCCGACCCGCCCCGGCCCCTGCGGCTACTCGGCCGCGACGGCACGGAGATGGCCGCCCGGTATGACGACCTCGCCCAGGGTATCGCGCAGCGCGCCGGCCTGGGCATGCTTACGAAGGAGGCGTTTGCGTGATGGCGAGGGTCGATCGGGGCAAGCCGAGCCAGCGGCCCCGGATCGTCGCTACTCCGGAGCCAGTCGTTACCGGTGAGCATTCGGCCACTGCGGCCGAGCCCGCCGCTGCGGCTCCCATGGTGCCCGCAGTGTCCACCCCGGCTGCGACGGCCGCGCCAGCCGAGGCGCAGCCGTCGACATCGGCCACAGTAGTCGAGCCTGCCGTACGGGACGCCTTCTTGGAGAAGATGGCCACCGGTCAGGTCCCGACGTTGGATGACTGCGAGCGGCACATTGCGAGGGTCACCACGCAGTGGCTGCTCGCGGTCGGCTACGCGCTGCGGACTATCAAGGACCACGAGCTGTTCCGGGAGAAGGGCTTTACGTCGTTCACCGCGTACGTCCGGGCCGAGCATCCCTGGGACCCGTCGTACGTGTCGCGCGTCATCGCCGACATCCCCGTGGTGGAGGCGCTGGAGCGGCATGGCGCGGACCGGGACGTGAACGAGGGCCAGGCGACGGCGCTCCGGCCAGTGCTAGAGGAGCACGGCGAGCAGGCGCTGCTGGAGGTGTGGGACTCCACGCAGGGCAAGCGGTCCGCAGCAGCGCTGGTACGGGTCGCCCGAGCGAAGGGCTACCTCCCGCCCGAGGGTGGCGGTAGTGCGCCGCCAACTCCAGGTCGAGCGATGTCGCGGACCTTCGTGCGAATCAAGGAGTTCGCCGAACTGGTCTCTGGCGGCGACGGCAAGCCGTTGATCCAGGTGGCAAAAGAGGACCCCGACTGGGCGCGGGAGGTGCTGTTGCCCGCCCTGGAGCACGGGCTGTGGACGCTCCGCACCGAGTTTGACAAGGGAGGTGAGGGCGCACAGTGATCTTGATGACAAATTTGTCATCAAGATCATAGAGGGGCGTGAGCCGCGCGGCATGCGCCCCTTTCGCATGTCCAGGTACCCACTTCCCGGTCACCAATTCCCGCTCTCGCCGGGCGACCACAGCTCTGCCGAATTGCCCATCGTCCATCCTGCATACCGTCGGGCACGACATCCACTTTGAGTCGCGCGCCGCTGCCGGGTATCGCGTGAGACGGTGGACTTTCCCACGGCGATTGTGCGCGACCTGGGGTGCGTACCTCGGCAGCCTCGCGACTCCTTCGCTGGGTAGCCGCGCAGCTGCCGCCACTCGTCCTCGACGTCGAAGAGTTCTCCCAGCAGTCGGTCGAGCGCGCAGTGACGGGGACACGCTCAGGCGGGTCTTCGTGCCCGACCCCCGGCCTCCCACAGTGGAGAAGCAGCGCGGCCGCGGCATCTGCGGAGGCGGCGAGCTGGACCGCGAGCATGTCGAGGTCGAGCAGCGTCCGGCGGGCGTTGGCGACGCACCGGCCGCACAACAACGGGTTGCCGGGCCAGACCCGCACCCCCGGCGCCTCCGGCTCGGTAGGCGGCTCTACGTCACCGCGAGCGACGTACCAGGCGCCCACGACGTCTGTGTTGCTATCGGCGTGCTCGGGGTGGCCGGTTGGCGGGCCGGCCGTCACGCCGGGTTGGTCAGTCGCGCTCGATCTCGTAGCCGTTCGGGATGGTCACGCTGCGGGTGCACTTGCGGCACTCGTAGCCATCGGCCTCGAAGCTGTGGTCGCCGAGACTGGCCTTGATGACGCCGGGCTGGTCGGGGTCGATCGACAGCTCGTTGTCGCGGGTCGCCACGTCCAGCTCGACGATCTCGCCGACGGCGCCGCAGTCGCCGTACGGGCAGACGAGGTGCCCGTCCACGATGAGCACGGGGGCGTCCTCGTTCAGGTGCGGGATCAGGGCCTCGCAGCAGGCGGAGACGATCGAGCTCTTATCGTCGGGCAACTCCATGAGGACGATGTCCGAGGTCTTCCCGCACTTGGGGCAGTTGGTGCGGGCTGGTGGGATCGTGTGCGTCACGGGTTCCTCCGTTGATTGCGGTGCCGCTATCGGCCCCGCCGCAGTGGCGGGGCCGATGCGGGCTGCTACAGGCGAGTCCAGACGCCGTTGCGCGGGACCAGGTGCCAGGTCTTGCCGGTGGCGACGTGACGGGCCTTGAGCAGGCCGCCGTTCTCGCGGACCCGCAGGACCAGGTACTGGCCGTCGCGGGCGCGGATCAGGTCGTCCACCTTCACGGGCCTGGTGGCGGGCGTGGTCGTCACTGCCGTCCTTCCGTTGAGGGGATCGGGGTGGGGAGGCCGTAGCGGGCGTCCGGCGGGCCGAGGATCACCGTCACGCCGAGCTGCTGCGCGCGTTCGAGTGCCCTCGGCCCGTCCGGTGCCCACTCGCGGACCCGCCACCGGCCGCGGGCCTGGTCGCACAGGGCGTACTCGCCGTACTCCTCCAGGCGGTCGCCGTGGGTGCCGCGCGCGATCGGGCCCATCGGCCGGTACCGGGTGGTGCCGTCCGGGAGGGTCACCTTGTGCCGCCCGTGCGGGTGGCAGATGCCGCACGGCCACACACCGCCCGGGATGTCGAACAGGACGCCGTAGGTGCCGGTGACCTCGTCCGTGTCGGTGGCGTCCTTGAGCTTCGGGCAGCCGGGGACGTGGAACACCTTGCCGATGCCGTCGTGCGGGGCCATCACGTAGGTGTGCTCGCCGTCCGGGTCCCGGTAGACCTTGTGGTTCAGCAGCGCGACCGGCCGCCGGACCGACTCCATGCGCCGCGTCGTGTCCTGCTTCATACCGCCACCTCTTCCTGCTCGGCGCGGACGAAGGTGGTGTACGGCTCGCCCACGCTGTTGTCGTCGTAGTGGACGACCAGCCGCACCCGGTACCGGTCGTCGGGGATGATGTCCTCCACCACCCCGGCCTTGCCGCCGCAGACGATGCGCTGCCGCCGCCGGACGGCCGACATCTGGGCGCGGTTCCCGGACAGGTACCGCGACACCAGGCCCAGCGACAGGACGGAGGGGTAGGTGCTGCCGGGGTAGGTCAGCGATGCCGAGAACGCCTTGCCCTGGTCGTAGGCGATGTAGAGCTCCCAGCCGTCGCGGGTGAGGACCAGGGCGGTGCATTCCGCCTCGCGGCGGTGCTCCACGGTCCAGCCGCACAGGCGGGCCTTGGCCTCGACGGCGTTGCGGATGAGGGTCACCGGGCCCTCCTGATGGTCGCGTGGACGGCGTCGGCGGCGTACCGCGCGAGGTCGTAGATGTGGTCGGGCAGGTCGGCCGGCCCGCCGCAGTGGCAGATGCCGGTGATGACGACGCCGCCGCGCAGGTCCAGCCACCACCGGTCCGGGCTGGGCGGCATGGCCGCGTCGAGCAGGGCGCCCGCGACCTGGTTGATGGGGCGGTCGCCGGGGTGGGACAGGCGGCCGACGATGATGCCTGCCTGCGGCAGCTCCTCCACCTCGCAGAGTTCGGTGTCGGTATCGCAGTCGCCGAGGGTCAGCGCGCCGGACAGGTAGCCCAGGTCGAGGCGGTCGCCGTTGTCGGAGACGAGCAGGTTCACCCGGTTGCCCTCGTTGCGTCGGTGGTGAGCAGCAGCCCGAGAACGTGCTGGTACTGGTCAAGGGTTCCTTCATGTGTTGGCTGTGGCGGCCGCCGTGGTGTTGGTGGTTGCGCGGGCCGGCCGGACCGGCCCCCGCGCGGGTCAGTTGGTCTCGGTGTCGTCCCGCAGCAGGTCGATGACGGCGACGGTGATGTTGTCGCGGCCGCCGTGGCGTTTGGCGTTGTCCCGCAGCTCCGTCATGACGACGCCGCCGTCGAGGTCGGGCGCGGCGATCCGCGACAGGTCGTCGATCATTGCGGCCGCGTGCGCGAGCCCTTCGCTGGCGGGCAGGTGTGAGGTGACGCCATCCGTGGCGATGATGATCCGCAGCCAGTCGTCGGTGTGTGTGAAGCGGCGGTGCGGCCCGGTGTCGTGCCAGAACTCGACGCTGCAGGGCGTCAGCGGGTGGCAGGACTGGTCGGTCAGGGGGACGATCGCGCCGTCGTGGCAGACAGCCCAGGCCGGGGAGTCGCCGCACCAGGCGAGTTCGATGCCGCCGTGGGTGATGGCGGCGATGACCGCCGTGGTGATGCCTTCCTGTCCGAACGGGGCGTCGTGGTTGCGCTGGGCCAGGTGGTAGCGGGCGGCCTTGATGCCATCGGTGCCGCTGCCGGTGGACGCGGCGACGGCGGCGCCGATCTGCGCGCTCATCTGTGCGGCTTCGGCGGCGTCGGGGTTGTCGCCCGCGCCGTCGCACACGGCGACGCCGAGCGCCCAGGCGCCGTCGATGGCAGTGACGTAGTCGGCCTGGTGGCGGCGCTTGTTGATGTCGCTGTCGTAGTGGACGCGGGCGATGCCGTTGACGGTCAGGATGGCCACGGGGTCCTTTCAGAGCTTCAGCAGGTTGTCGGCGCCATGCCGCTTGCCCTCCGCAGGGGCAGTGGCAGACGGGGCCGCAGACGGATCGGCAGCGGCCGTGCTCAATGTCGGCTACCAGAGGGCGCGGCACCCGGGCTCGACGTGTTCCACCACAAACCTCGACACTGTCGCGCAGCACAACTGCGTGCTCGCCCGGCAGCAGGGCCTCGGCGGGCTGCGCCCGGGCCTGCCCGTCGTGGACAGCCACGGCGGCCTGTGGGCCAGCCGGGAGCGGACCGGCTCGGGGTTCGCGAGGCCGAGCGTCTACAGCGCCGACCTCATCAAGCTCATCAGCCGTGTCCGGCACATATATGAGCACGCCGATCAGGCGTGGCGGACGAGACCCGCCGCTTGGGCCGTGACGTCACGGCGGGATCGCCCCCGTCGCGGGTCTCAGGCGGCGCAGCGCGGGCCGAGGTTGCCCCGCGGGCGCGGCGTAGCCCGCGCCAGCCGGAGTGCCGTCCCTGGGTGGGTAGCCGGACGATGTGGAATCCACGCTTAGGTGGGCTGGAACGTCAGCAAGGAGCAACTCACAACGGGTCCCTCGCGCCGGCCCCGGCACCTAGAGACGTAAAGATAGAATTTACGGCATGCCAGCGCGTCTCATCCCCTTGATCAGTCGGGCCGAGATGGAGGCTGCACGAGATGCCATCCTTGATCGTCCTGGTAGTCCGTACAGGCGCGGCGACCTGGAGAGAGCTGCTGAAACCCCTTTGGAGTTGGCGCAGTTCATCGCCGAGCAGCACGCGGGTAGTCCAGAATCCACCATCAGCGCCGACATTCTGGATGCGCTCACGCTGCTCACTTACGCCCGTCGGGTGGTTCCTGCGCTCCCTGCTCATCTGGACAGCCTGGAGCTTCGGCTCCTGGAGGCGGGGCAATCGAGATACCCCGCGCTGACACTCAGGATGCTTGGCGAGCGGGTAGGCCTCTCAACGAGGCAGGCCACCCGCGAACGCATCCGTTGGCTAGCGCACGCTGAGAATTTGCGACGGCACCCTGAGGATAGGGACCTTCCGAGACAGAGCGGGTGGTCTGCGGATCAAGAAGCCCAGTGGGTGCGCCAGCACGGGGAACAGTTCAGGGTGCTTGCCGTCCGTTTGGCGGATGCACGTGACCAGGCGGACAGTGACCTCGCCGATGAACTCGAGCAGCTCGGGCAGACTGCAGCGGGGATCAACTCTCCGCCTACGGATTTTCATGATCGAAAGCGGCTCTCCATCCTCGCCGCTCGGCTGAGGGCCCTGGTTATCCCTGAGCTCCTGGCCGCTGAGCACCAGGAGTTCCGAGAGAGTCTCGGACCGTTGGTGGAAACGCTGGTAGCTCTGGCTGATCAGCATCAAGGGGTCACCTGGGGGCGCTAGCTTTAGAGGGCTGGCGTGCCGAGCGTCCCGCCACTATCTGTCGCAGGGATCGCGCCCAGCTTTGCTCGGGGCGACCTGAGGCGCGACGCCTAGTGCGCCCCCGCAGGCAGACTTCGCCACTGCAGGAGGCCGGCGTCGCCGTGACTGCTAGTCAAGATAGATGCTCTCCATCGTCGGGCCCTCAGCAGCTGTCCCCGTCTCGGGTTTGGTTCTGAAGGTCGCGCAGCAGGCCATGCGCGACTCCGTCGCTAATGTCTCGTTGGACCGTCCGGAGCCGTACTCCGATCGCCCCCGCGACCTCTTCAGTGCTTGCTTCGGGTCGCGTAGTAAGCAGTTGACGGATGCGAAGGATGCGGGCGCGACGGGCAGGGCTCAATTGCCTTAGTGGAGGGCTGTCGGAGACCTTGCGCTCGCTGTCGACACCCACTCTGGTCTGTGAGGACACTCCCGTGTCATTCACCGGGACTCTTGATGTGTCGTTGCCTCGTAGAGGCGGCTTGCCCGGACTCTTGTGGTGAACTCCGTTGACACTCTTCTCACTCTGCGGCAGCGCCTGTTCTTCCGTTCCCTGCAAGGTCGACTTCGAGGAGTTGAGGCTAGCGCTCGCCTGTCCGTTGGCCTGGTCCACTGGGGCCGCCATGGGGTTCAAGGACGCAGAAGGAGCAATCATCAAGTTAGACAACAAGCTCTGTGCCTCATCGGGGGTGCTGTAGTCGAGCATCGCGAGGTGCTGAGCAGAGGTCAGCACCTGCATTTCGCGGATCACCCTCACCGCGACGTCAGGATCCGCAAACTCAGCCCTGGTCAGAGCTGCCTGCGCTTTCCGCTCGCAACGAGCGACCCGCTTGCCGGCACGCCGTCGCTCGGGATGTGCGGCCAAGCTTTCGTGAGCCTGTCGCAGCCGATGCAGACAGGCGGCTGCTGTTAACACGCGAACGCGGCGGGTTGCATGGGCCGCCGTCATCGTTTCGTCAGTGGCCAACATCATCTCGACGCGAATTCGCTCGACGGGATGAAGCCAGCGGGTCCAGCCAAGGCGTCGGTCCACGCGGGCGCGACTTGACCGCCTGACCTCCGCCAGGGTGAACTCGAACAACATGGCCCCGATGATGGGCAGTAGCGCGTAGGACGCCGCGGCGCCGGGCCTGTCGGGTGCGTGAGCGGCGTTGAAGGCGGAGCTGGCGCCGATGATGAGCCAGACGGCGATGCGTGGGCCGGTTGCCACGTCGTTGCGGGCGGCGCGCCGCGTCACCAGGAATGCACAGAGGCCGGCCGCTCCGTCCAGAGCGAAAAACAGCAGGTATGGCCAGGGCCCCGTCAATCGCATGTTGTCGCGGCCAAAGCCGGTTAAGCCCTGTGCGCTCAGACCGGCGACCGTTGCGACGAAGTAACTCAGTAGGACGAACGGAGTTACTCGCGCAGCCCATGCCCGCAGTCTTGGTCCCTTCGCCTGGGCGTGTACTTCTGCGAGGCTGGCGATGGCGTGCTGCTTCGGCAGAAGGTCGTCCCAGATACCGGTGAGCGAAGCAGGAGGCAAGGAGCGAGCTCGACGTGTCCTAAGGGCCGAAATCGCAATGACGATCAGTACCAGCGCAAGGATCCCGCCTGCCCAGACCGGGAGGGGGATCTGCTTGAGGTGGTCGGCCACTGTCTCCATTTCCGTCGCAGTCGATTGGTAAGCCCCTCCTGGACTTCGGCGACCGGCGTAGAGCATGCGGGCCTGGATCGCGGCGTTACCGATGTAGCTGAACGGTCAGGAGGGGTGGTTCCGGCGTGGTCGGTCAGCGGGATTCCAGGGGCGCGGACGGAGCCGCGCCCCTGGCGGGTCAGGATGGGTCAGGGAAGAAACAGATAGATCTCGGTTGCGACGTCGGCGATCGCCTTGAGATCGTCAGAAAGGCCCCTCTCGGGCTCCCGTGGGTTGTAGACGATGCCGACTCGCTTCAGGCCCTTCCGCACCCTGAGCGCATCCCATACCTGGTTGCGTGTCACATCCTGGTCGGCCAGACGCCAGGCATCTCCGTTCCAGGTCTGTCGCCAAGTCCAGAGCACCACGTGGTGTATGCCTCGCTGCAACGGCAGGTCGACTCGCGTACGGACGGCGTCCTCTGCCGCGGCCTTACTCAGGGGGCTTCGTGCGCCGGCGTGCGCCAGCGCGAGTTGACGTGCGCCGACATACAAGCCGGGAACGCGCACCTCCCAAGTGCGTAGTTTCAGCCGCAGCCACAGATTGCGCTCCGCCGCGGCCGCGTTGATCCCCCACTTCGCGTAGTCGGCGGACCAGAGGCCGCTGGTGACGTTGACCGCGTCGACCGCGCCGTTCAAGACGGCGCGTTCCACTTGGGCCAGGGTGAGGGCCGGATAGCGTCGGCGCATGTCCTCGACGCACGTCTGGTTCGTGCCGCATCCGAGCTCTGGAATGTCAACGTTGACGGCAATTTGCCGCCCAGGCGGAAGGACCTGGCGGAGCGCTGCGGATGTCTCCGACACGAACCGCTGGATGTCGTCGCCGTTGGTGGGATTGCGGAGTCCGAGGTCGTATGCGATCTGCACGCCCACGACGTTGGGCTGGCTGGCGTAGGTCGCGATGCGCGCCGCGGCGGCCTGGAGTTGGTCCGGGCCAGCCTGCCATTTGGGCACGAGGTCCGTCTCGAGCCAGATTCTCAGGCCGTATGCGTCACGCGCTTGCGTAATGGCCTGCCCGACAGGGTCGTCGGCGGGAACTGCCGGTGTCGGGGTGGGTGTGGGACTGGGCGAGGGGGTCGGCGTCGTTGTCGGCTGAGAACTGGGAGATATGGAGGCGGGCGTCGGGGTCGGGGACGCGACCAGGGCCGTAGGGGCAGCCAAGGCAGTCTCCGGGGCAGCGGGGCCGAGCGTAGCAACCAGGTTCTGGGCGCTGCCGGTATTGGTTGGGCTGACGCCGGTGTAGCAGGCGTAGTCGGGGTTGCTCGCGCACATGGTGGCGCTGGGCGCCACTTCCACACCGTTGCTGTTCACGCAATGGTACTTGGAGTCGGCCTGCCAGGTGCAGACGCTCGGGGTCTTGCAGGATCGGGCTGGCGGCGTGGAGCCGGTCGACTTATTGCTACACCAGTAGATGACCGGGTGGTTTCCGGCTCTCGCTGCCGCGGCGGTGGGTGTCCCGCCGGCGTCGGGCGGGACGAGGCCGTTGAACTCCATGCACTCCTTGTAGACGTCGCTGCCCTGCCCGTAGAGGGCGGCGCACGTCTGCTCCATAGTCGGGTCGGTGCTTTGCGAGGCCACGGCAATACCCGTGGCAGCACAGGCGATGGTGATGATCACTGTCAGTGTGACCAGCCATCGGCGTTGCCGAAATCTGTTCATCAGACTCTCTCAGGATGAGCGTGTGGTGACCGCGAAGGGGCGGTCTGGGGAGGGGCTTGGAGTGGTAAGGCACCTGCAGCTGTGTCCGCTGGTGACGGTGACGGGGATGACCCCCGAGGCCCGGGTGCCGCCGTTGGTACCGAACCAGCTGATCGTGATGGTGGCGGCACGGCCGTGAGCCGAGGCAAAGTACTGCCACAACGAACCGGTGTCGTCCGAGGCCTTGATTTGAACAACGGTGGTCTGGCCATCTGCCAGGCGCCCGCTGTCAGGAGAAAGCTCAGGCATGAGACCATCCCCGGTGACAGTTGCCTGCCATCTGATCTCGCCGTTAACAGCAGTTAGAGCCACGGTCGCGGATGAGGCCGCTCCCAAATGGACATTGCTCGCTGAGACAGAGAGCTCCGGGGAAGGAACTGGTGAAGGGGTCGTTCTGAAAGGAGGCGGGGGCGGCGCATCATGGGGTCCGATCGTGACCACAAGATGACGTGACGGCGAGCGTGTTGGCGTAGGCGCCCTTAACGGGGTCGACTGATTTTCGACTGGCGGAGAGGGACGGCTAGGAGGCTGACTATTTCCGGCGTCCGGCGTCGCCGGCACAGGACTGGCGACCGCAGGCGGAGGAGGAGGAAAGTCAAACAGCATCGGCTCGGGAGAGGCATCCTCCGCGAAAGCCGCTGACGAGCTCGAAGTGTCACCTGGCACGGCAACGGATTTGTCGATGAACAGTTCCGCCGCGATAGCCGCAACCAAGAGGAAGGCGCTTGCCGTGAAGGCGACACGCAGCCCCTTCCTCAGCGGTAGCCGCCGCAGCACAGCGATCAGTCGTCCGCCGAATGCGTCCTCGTCTTGTTCTGTCCAAAAGTCGTCATCTGGCGTCAGCTCATGTCCCGACGCTTCCCCGCGGTGCTTGCCAGGCGGCTTGGGCTGAACATGCGCCCTGAGGCCGGCGGCTGCATGCGGCCGCGACCTGACGTTCTGATATGGCGCTCTCCCACGTGATGCTCGGGTCACTATTCCTGCTCCTTGAGAGCATTGACAAGTACAGTCAAGATAAGTCAAGACATAGGTTCGGTGCATCCCGTGAGGCAAATGAGGTCCCCAGGCGCGCTTGTGACAGCAGTGCGGCTGCCCGGGGAGGATGCTCGCCAAGGGAGCCGACGGCCGTGGCGCTGCACGAGCAGCTGCTGCCACAACCCGGCGCCGCCGGAGCCGGTGACGAGAATCGGCGAACCGACTTGGGGAATTTCCGCAGTTCAGCCCCCGCCGGGGGCGGCGTCGAGCTAATCGAAAGCAGGGCACCTCCCCGCAGCCCGGCGATTCCCAGCCTTCCCGCCCATTTCGGCACGCATGGCGGGGCCGCCTGTGGCAGACTGTGGGGTGCTACCGCCTCGTGCCGGAGTGGCCTCGCAGGGACGCTCCTGACTTGACGTGGGGTGCGTAGCGCGCCTGTCAGATGTTCCTCCTGGCAGCATTCAGTTCGGTCTCATCCCCCTGGTGGGACCGTCGCCCGGCCAACCCCACCCGGGGGCTGGCCTCGGACCGATGCCGATTGCGGCTCACGAGCTGCAGCTGGCGTGACAATTGAATGACCAATGCGTCTGTGCGTACGCCTACCGCGGGTTTCCAGGGGACTCGCAAAATTTGAGTAGGCGTCCGGCATGGGCGCATTTTTGTTTTCCACGAATGGGAGGAATGCGCCGAATGACCGGCGAAGAACCCCCGCCAACCAGGGCGGAGGACCACAGCGAAACCCTCGCGGCGGAGATCACGCGGGAGGGCGGCCGGACGGTCCGAGACGCAATCGGCAACTGGTCCAAGACCGTCCGGCTGGGCGCACTGCTTCTGTTCGCAGCAGGAGCGTTCGCCATCTACCACTCGGCAACGTCCTCTTCGCAGGAGGACCCGCCGCAGTGCCGCATCGACGTCGTCCTCCCCGCACCCGCCAAGGCTGGAGGTGAACAGCACGTCTAGCTGACAAAGAACCAACCTTACGCCCTATGCCCGTAATGTGGCCCCGGCTTTCGGCGGAAGCCGGGGCCACCAGGCGGTGAACAGTGCCGGTTCAGCGGCAGGCGGCAGCCACCAGGGCGGCCTCCGCCGCCTCGTGGATCGGTGCCGCCATCCGTGCTGGTGTCCGCCTGGTGGGGCAGCCACACCACCGGCACCCGCACGGCGGGCACCTCCACAGCGAGCAGGGTGATCGTGTACTCGTCGTGGTCGTGCTCGGCCTGCTGCCACCCCGCCTCGGCCAGCACCTGGTGGGTGACGTCGAACGCCAGCGCGTCGACCAGCAGCCCCTCAATCTCCTGCGTCTCCGGCAGGGTCAGCCGCCACTCCGTGTCGGGGTCGTCCCAGTCCCACACCACCCCGGCCGGCTCGTGGATACGCAGCAGGTTCGGCTGCGCGTCGCCGCGCGGCATGCAGTCGGTCACGTCGACCGTGACGGCGGCCGCCTCCGGGAAGTGCTGCCGCACCAGGCGGGCCAGGCGCACGGTGCAGCGGCGCAGGTGCTCGGCGCGGGCGGCCTCGCCCACCGCCCACGCCTGCTGCACCCACGCGGCCAGCTCCTCATCGGTGGGCACGGCGGTCACCGGGTCTGCCCCTTCATGGCGGTGGGGGTGCAGGTGTCGCAGCGCAGCCCGCGCGGGGTGCGCGCCCAGGTGGCGGGGGCCGCCTGGTCCGCCTCCTCCTGCGTGTCGCGGTGTGCGGCGGCGGTGCGGCCGCAGCCGCCGCACGCCGCGACCCGGCACGACGTGGTGCGCCACTGGGCGACGTGCGGGACGCCGGTGCCCTCGGTGAGCTGCTTGGCCTGGTCGTTGGCGTCGTAGCCGCCGCCGAAGTGCAGCGGCTCCCCGTCGGGGCCGGTCACCGGCTGGTCACCCGGGCCGGTGATCACCACGCACAGCCCGGTGCCGCCGACGGCCTCGGCGATCTCCTCGGCGATCTTCGCGGCCAGTTCGGTGCGCGCGGCCGGGTCGTCCGTCGCCTTGTACTGGTTGATCAGCGGGGCCAGGTCGTCGACCGCGTCCTGCAGCGCATCGAACAGCTCGTCGGGCGTGATCGGGTCGGCGGGGTATACGTACGGCATGGCAGGTCCCTTTCTGGGTGCTCGTCGCGGGCAGGGTCAGTGAGCGGTGGCGGCGGCGGGCGCGCCGTTGAGCTCCTGTATGTGGTGGTGAACGTGGCCGGCCAGCTGCACGGCCCGGTCCAGGGGGCTGAACCGGGACGACACCGCCCCGCCGTACGGCGGCAGCGGCTCGTCGTCGGGGTGGGCTGGCCATAGGCACGGACGTGGCGGTCGCAGTCGGGGAGGTGGTCGCTGATGCCCCGCCACCGCTCGTCGGTCAGCTGCAGCCCGTGAACCAGGTGCTGGTAGTCGGCGAACTACGCGCAGGACAGGGGATGACACGGCCAGGTCGCCGACGTCGGCCAGATCCAGCAGGGCGGCCGCAGTGGCAAGCGGTGGCAGGCTTGGTGTGTCCTTCAGCCGGAGGAATTGATTTTGCTGACACCGCGCGCCCGGCGAAGCAGTTCTCCTGCCGTGGTCTTGCGGATGCCGAGGTGATCGCGGAGCTCCTCCACGGTGACCGGCTTACCGGTCTCGGCCAAGTAGCGCTCGTCGATGAGCTGGGCGGCCTCAGCGGGGTCGTCGGGAAGGTAGTCGAAGGTGATTGCCTTCATCCGCTTGGAGCCGTTCCCCGATCGGTTCCGGGAACCGGTCCGGCGCCGGTTGGCGAAAGCGTTCTGGCCCCGGTTCCCGCTGGTCTGGGAACCGGCCCCGGAGGCGCCCTGGTCCGGTTCCGTGAGGGCATCCAGCGGCGGTACCTCCATGTCCACGAGATAGTCGAGCGCGCCGTGTGCCGCGAGCTTTCCTCTTAGGGCCTGGAACCGGACCGGGTCCGTTCCCAGGCCCGCGTGGACCGTCGCCGCCGTGAGCGCCCGCTGCGCCTTCCACCGACGCCATGATCTCCGCGCGGACCTGGCCTTCTCCCTCATACGGCGGACCCGCGCAATGCGTTTCGCCGCTAGGTCCAGGTACCGGTCCGCCGTCGCTTCCGACACGGTCCGGCCCTCCGGGTCCGCCAGGCGCAACGCGACCAGGAACCGGTCCCGGACCCGCGCCCAGAACGGTTCCCGCACCGGTTCGGGGAACCGGACCAGGTCCGCCTTCTGCGCCTCCAGCCAGTCCTTGCGGGAACCGCTCATCGCGCGTTCCCACATGAGCGCGGCGAACAGCGGTGTGATGAGCCGCAGCAGCGCCTCGATCCCGCTCTTGGAGTCCAGGCTGGACAACAGACCCGACATGGCGGTGATAGCCCACATGATCGCGCCGTCCACACCCGCCTTGCCGTACATGCGGGTGTGCTTGTCGGCGCGGCGGGCCTCGGCAAACGCGCCAACCTCGAACAGCACGAATAACAGTCGCAACGGCATGTCCAGGCCGAGGACCTCGCCGAACACCACCCACATGCCCTGCGCGGATACCGCGCCGGCCATCAGCGCGACGACCACTGCGAGCCTGTCGGTCCGACCCTGCTCGCGTTCTGCCTGGCCAGGGAAGCCACGGAGAGCGGCCAGGATGCGCCCGGCCGACCACGTCAGGAGCCACACCACGCCCGCGGCGAGCATGACAGCGGCCACAATGCAGGCCAGAGCCAGCCAGCCGTTGGTCGCGACCTGGCGGCCGAAGCCGTCGAGCCACTCGTACACCATCACACTGTCACTTTCTGTAGTTATTCGACTCGACCGCGAGCTTGTTCACGGCTCGACCACAGGCCCGACCGCGACTCGACCGCAGTTGGACCGTTGATCTTGTTGGCGGTCAAGTTCGGCGTGTATAGAGGCGGCCGGGGGCTGGCTCGACCGACTCGACCGCGAGCCTTCCGGCGGTAGTGACGGCGATCACTCGCCGTCACTACCGCCTGTGTCCTCGTCCTGCGTCCTGGCGGTCCTGATCGCTTCGTCGGCGGCCTCGATCGCCTCGCGAAGTCGCCGCCCGGACACTCCATCGGCGAGGAACCAGAGCTTCGCGCGTGTCTGCCCCCGGCTGTACAGCACGCCGTCTTCGGAGAGAAGGTTGAGCCGCACACTGAGCCAGGTGCGCTTCATCCTTGTGGCATCCATCAGCCCGACACGGTTCACGCCCGTCCGGCGACCGTGCTCCAGCGCGACCGCGAACGCCTCCAGCGTCGGGTTCGCCAGCGGTACGACCTCGCCGGCCTCGTCGGCCTCATGGCTGAAGCCGTCCAGATCGCCCTCGAGCTCGGAGTCCAGCGCGGAGAGCCGCGCTTCCAACTCCTCCAGGTCCTGCGTGGCCTGCACCTCCGGCCTGGCGGTGATCAGCATTTCCCTGGCCGTCTGCTGCGCACGTCGGCGGAGACCCGGCACCGGGTGCATCGTCGCCACCCGCCGTCTCGGCCGCGACGGCATCCACTCCGCCACCTCGGCCGGCAACCGCTGATGCGCGGTGGTGAAGTCATCGCCCAGCAGACGGGTGGTCCGCTCGTCGACGCCTCGGACCGAGTCCGAACGCGTCAGCGCCCACTCGTGGAACGCCAGTGGGTCGGGGATGTCGTAACCGAGGGTCGGCAGCGACGGTTCCTTCCCTTCCGCATGGAAAAATCGGCCGGGCGTCTCCAAGGTGGTGACGTCCAGGCGGGAGAAGTCGTCTAGGAGGAACTGGCCCGACCGCTTGTCGTCCTCGTGGAACACGCGGCGGTGGTGGAGCTGGCGGCGGAAGGCCGTGCCAGAGGTGTCGCGCGTCTGCGGCATCGCCGTCTCGGACATGTCCTGACCGGCGACGTGGATGCCGATACCGAACGCCCGGCCGAGCAGGGCGATGGTCGCGGCGGCAGCGTTTGCCAGCTTGTACCCGTTGGGGTTCATCTCGGCGCTGAAGACCATCCGGATTTCGTCGTACAGCAGGATGATCGCGACGGAGTCTTCCGTGGGGACGATGACCCGGTCGCCGCGCACCTTCAGTGGCCCGCGGTTGTATGGGCCGGGCTCGCACAGCCGCGCGACCGACACGAGCTGCCGGGTCGCCTCTTCGGCCGTCGTGGCGTACCACGGCGTCAGCGGCGCGAACGGAGCGAAGTCGTGAGTGCCTTTCAGGTCGGCGACCAGCACTACGGCGTTGATGCAGTTGGCGACGTTCGCGGCGACGACCATCTGGTGGACGGTCTTGCCGTAACCGGACTTTCCGGATACTGCGCCGTGCCGCACGCCACCCTGGCGGGTGGCCAGCAGCATGGTGGCGTCCTCTTCGTCCTCCCGTATGCCGATCTTGAACGGGGTCAGGATGTCGCCCTCCCACCTGGGCGGCCTCCACACGATCGGCTCGCCGCGGTGCGGCTGGCCAATCTGGAAGTGAAACACCTGCACACCGGCGTTGTCGACGAGCCCGGTGATCTGCCGCAGCATGCCGACCGGCAGCTCCAACCGTGCGGCAATGCCTTCCCGCGATGGGCTAATGTCCCGCAGCGGCATCCGAGTCCGCACCGTCACGGTGAAACGCGTCTCGCTGACGATTTGCTGTCCGATGATCTCCAGTTCAGGAATGCCGATCTTGGTCCTGAGCTGCGCCAACCGCTGGCAGATGTCGTCGATCATCGCCTGCAGCGGGTGCGGCGCCGGTGCCAGGGGGAGCTCGACCTTCTTCGGCGGGGGCGCCTCGGCTGGCGTCTTCTCGGCGGGAGCGTAGTGCTCGGCGATCTTCCCCCGGGCGTACGTCGCGCCGCCCGCCAGTGCCGCCCAGCTTGCGAGAACAATGGGGTGCAGCCAGCCCGCCTCAGTGGTTGCGACCAGGTAGCCAGTGCCGGCCACCGTCGAGCCGAGCGAGAAGGCCTGCCACCCCAAAGGGGTCTCCCGGATCCTGCCCACGAGGTACAGCACCGCCACGCAGATGATGCCGCCGAACAGCAGGGACCAGGTAGGCCACCCCTGCGACGCCAGGCCCTCAAGCAGGGCAGCGGCGTACACCGGCGACAGCATGATCCGGTGCTGCCAGGCGCTTATCACGAGCCACCGCACAGCTCTGTACGGATAGCTGACGAATTCGGGGGCTACCCACGTGTATCCCGGCTCTTCGGTTTCAGGCGGGGTCTCGGCAGACTCGGGGGAAGGGGGCGCCTTTGCGGACAGGGCAGTCTCCTTTCCCCGCGCAGAATCAGGAGTCGTGCATGTCAGGCAGGCGGACGCCGCGTGCCTGGTCCGAGGCGGTGCCCTGGTAGCGACCTGAGGCTGTCTGGGCTGCGCCCTTCACGATTTCGGCGCAGTGACGAGCCGCAGCAGCGGCCTCCTCATACGCTGCGATGACCTGCGGGTCGTGACGGTTCTCGATGAGGTGGTCACGCAGGAGGCCCAGACCGTCAGCGGCGTCCGCGTACACCTGGGCGTAGGCGTATCCCTTCGCCAGCGGCGTGCGAATGTCCCTGCCGTCCGGGAGGCGGACAAGCCGGACCAGGCCCTCGCGGATGAAACTGACGATGTTCCGCATCATGGTCGCCTTGGGGACAAGCAGATGCGGTGGAATCATCACCTCCTCCGCGAACTCCTGGATCACCTTTTCTACCGCTGCTGCCTTCTCCTGAGCCGGCAGGCCCCTGCGGGGGTGCTGGTCAGGTGATGCGTGCTCGTCGACCTCAGCTATCGGGACTCGCCTGAAGGTGGTGGTCCTGCTAACCGCACGCGGCTTCTTGTACCGCGCGGCGGGCGGCTCCCTCCTACGGGCAAGGTCACGAAGTTTCCTCATGAGGTCAGGTCCTTCTGATGCGGGTGCGGGATCCAGCTCGGGGCGGCGCTCGCCAAGCGGCTTCGAGGTATCGGAGCCTTTCGGCGGCCAAGGGCCAGGGTGCGGCTCTTCATGCCGTTCGAGCGTCACCTCGATAGGCAGCGGGCGCGGTTCGCCTTCATTGGGTTCGGCCGCGGGCTCCCCAGCGGGTCTCTGATCGGCGGCGGCTCCGGAGCGGCCAACGCGGATGCCCGGGCTAGCCTTCTCATTCGCCGTGGCTCTCTGTCTTGGCTCAGCCTTATGCGACGTCTTGTTTCCGCCCCCGGCATCACGGCCCATCACTTGGCGGAAGTAGGCGACACTGGCGATTAGCAGCAGAACACTGCCGATGAAGACCGCAATCCGGTCCATCGTTCATCACCCGTTCTGTGCCACAGACGCGCCAACCTTGCCGAACATGCGGTCGTGGATCTTCGGCCCCGCCACGGTGCCGAGGACAACCAGGACCGCCAGGAAGATGAACATGCACACGATGTAGGCGGGCTGATCCGGCTTGCGGTCCTTGATGATGTCCTTAAACCCGGTGAACAGGCCGAATGCGGTAGCGGTAGTGAGGATGATGGCGGTGCCCAGGGCGATGTAACCGACCCAGCCGCCCTGGCGGATCCCGTCGCGGATCCAGCCGCCGAGGCCAGCCGCCCACGCGCCGAGGAAGCTCACGGCCATCCCGAAGCCCCAGTACAGCAGACAGGCGGCGGCGGCCCAGCTCATGAAGCCGACCGGCATTTTGTCCTTCTTACGAAAACCGGCAAGGCCGATGGCCAGACCGAGCACGGCCCAGACAGACACCCAGTAGGAATTCCAGGTCATATGGGATCTCCCAGAGGTGCAGAGATGAGGGGCAGCACCAGCCGGCGCCGTTGCAGATCTCGCAGGGATGTCGCGACGCATCTCCAAACCGCCGCAGCCAGAGCGGCGGAGCGAAGGCCTGCGGCGGCCGGCGAAGGGCGCGGACAAAATGCCGACGCCGATCGCCTGGACGCGGTCCAGCAGTACGCGCGATACTTCGACACCAGTACGGGCAGAGCCCACCCAGCATCGTGGGTGAACGAGGACGTCACCGCGCGCGTGGTCGGCACCCCGATGGACATGGAACCTTCGGGAGCTCACCCACTCGGTTGATCGCGCTGGGCGGGTCCCGGCGCTGGGACTGGCTGCCCGCGGGTTCTCGGCGCGGGGGAAGGCTCGCCGAAGGCGACCGCGCGTAGCGCGGCTTGGCCTTCCCCCGCGCAGAGGTTCCGCGGAAGCGTCCCCAAAGCGCCGGGACCGCCAAGCGCAGTGTCGCTCCAGCCCCCAGCTCGCACCACGGGTGATGACGGGGGCAGGGCTTGGCGGGCGCCGAGATGACGCTGTTTCATTCTGGAGCGGTGTGATAAGCCCTGTTGGCTCGGCACCGGCGCGGGGTCGTGACGGCCTGTTCCCGCCGGCAATCGACGCGACCAGCTGAGCGGGCGCTCCTCCGGGGGCGCGTTCCATCGTGCCTTCGCTGTTGCAGCGGCGCGCCAATGGCCTCGCCTCGGACACGGCCAGCCCTAACGCCACGACCAGCGGGTGTGGCTGCCCGAACGATGCAAGAGCGTGACCTGCTCGATCACCGGCGTCCCCGCCGGCGGCAGGCCGAGCAGGGCCGTCTCCTCCGGAATGGCCGCGAGCGTGGGCCGCGAACTACGCCCGCCGCGACTCCCTCGTCCGCGCGGCCCGCCGACTGGGCATGAGCAAGACCCGCATCCATGAGCTCACCGGGATCGCCCGGACCACCATCGACCGCATCCTGCCGAAGGAAACCATCGTGATTCCTGACCGGATGCCCGCCGGCACCTACGCCGAAGCGCTCACCGGGACCGACCTCATCACGAGGGAAGAGATCCGGCGGGTCGTCGTCTGGACCGACTGGCCGTACAACAACTGCCCCCGCTGCCACCAGGAGATCGGGTACGAGAACCCCCATGCCCCGTCATCCTCTCGACCGACGTGCAGGGCGGCGAGCTGGAGGAGTTCGACAAGAAGCACGTGGTCTGCGGCGAGTGGCTGTCGGTGCCGTGGAAGGAAGTCACCAACGGCGAGAACGTCGAGGATGTCGCCGCCGAGCTGCAGCGCGAACTCGACGCCGAGATCAAGAAGCTGCGCTCGGAGGCCCGGCGCGGGCTGATCCGGATGATGCGTGAGGCCCTCGCCCGGCTCGACGAGCCTCTCGACGTCGCGGCCGGTGAGACTGTCGAGGACCGCGAGCGCGAGGTGTTCGGCGGGTCCGAGGTCACCCCCGGCATCTACCGGGACGGGGACCGGATCGTCGCATGGGACTACGACCCCGCCGGGCGGGACGTCGAGGGCGTCGCGATCAGCGACCTTGACCTCGCCTGACGTGGGGCTATCGTGGGCGCAGCGCCTCCGTCGCGCTGTGGCGGCCCCTGCGGGCCGAGGATTCCAACGCACTGCACCGCCCTGCCCGAGCACGGGCAGGGCTGGACCCTCACCCATGCAGGAGAGCAGATGGACATCGGGCACCTCATCGACCTCGTCCTCGACGGGCCGCGCACGCCGGAGGACCACCAGGCGATCGGCGACTGGCTGGACGCCCGGCACGAGCAGCGGGAAGCGATCCGCGCCGAACTCCTGGCGAACCCCGGCCTGATGCCGTATGAGCTGCTCGACGGCACCGAGCGGCAGTTCCGCCCCGGCTACTCCCCGGCCCCCGTGGTGCCGGTCAAGCGCGTCGGGATCGACGGGGCCAGGGTGGGCCAGGTGCAGCAGGACAACGCCGGCCGATGGGTCGGCTACTACCTCGCGGACGCCCCCGGCGAATACTCCGTCGCCCGCGGCCAGCAGGAGCCGCGCGAGACGGTCGAGGAGGCCGTCGCCGACGTGCTGACGGAGTACGTCCTACGGCGGTGACCGCCGGCCGCGGCACGCGGGGGGCTCCCGGCATCGCCCTGTGGATCTACCGGGACATTGCCCTCATTTGCGCACGCCGAAGCGCAGGCGCGCCTCCGCCAGCCGCCCCAGTACGAGTCGACGTTGACGAGATGCATTTGGCGTTTGGCGGCGACTGATGCTTCCTAATGGCATCCCAACTCTTTGCGGTTCTGGTCGAGGGTGGCTTGGTTTACTGCAGGCGCTCGCGGAGCTGGGCGGCTTCAGCGCGGGCGGTAGTCAGTTCGTCGCGGGTGGCAGCAAGGTCAGCTTCGGTGCGCTCGGCGCGGCGGCGCAGCTCCTCGCGGGCCTCCTCCAGCGCGCTGATGTGGGCGTCGAATGCCTCGCGCAACGCCTCCCGCACGCCAGCGGCGTCGACGCGCACCTGCTCAATCTCTTGCCGGCCAGCGACGACCTGAGCCTCAGCGGCGGCTTGTGCCCGGCGGGCCGCGCTAGCCTCGGCGGCCTGAGCGGCGAGCCGCTTGTCCAGGTCCCGGTTGATCCTCTCCAACTCCCGGTTGGTTCTGGCCAGGGCCTCGGCGCGTTCCCATTCGGCCTGGCGCTGCTGGTGGGCATGAGTGGCGGCGGCGGTCTGCTCGCTGGCGCGCTGCTCGGCGGCCGCGCGCCGGCCTTCGTGCTCGGCGACCTCCCGCCAGGCCGCCTCCACCTGGCGGCGCCGGTCCTCCTCGGCGTCACGGGCCATCCGCTCCGCGGCGCGGCGCGCCTCGATGGCCTGTTCGCGCTCGCGGACGGCTGCCGCGGCTTCGCGTACGGCCTGGGCACGGGCGGTCTCCGCCCGCTGGGCGGCCTCGATAGCTTCGGCGGCCTGGCGTTCGGCCTCGCCGATGCGGGCCATGGCAGCGTCGCGGACCTCGGTCAGCGCGGTGGCGTGCTCGCTCAGCGCGGGCAGCACGGCGGCGATCGCGGCCAGCAGCGGGTCAGCGGTGGCGGCATACATGGCCAGCGCCCCGTCGATTCCGGCGGTCTGCGCGGCGCGCCGCTCCTCGGCCGCAAGCTGCTTGCAAGTCTTGCCGTTCGACCACACCCGCTCTGGCGGGCCGCAATACTCCCGCGGCCGACCGGAGCCGGTGTAGACAACGCGCTGGTCGCACTTGGTATAGCCGCAGGCTCGGCTGGTGGTCTCGCTCTGCGACTCTCTCTCACCCACAGCGTCATACTAGCACTATCATTCAGCGAAACAGATAACGCTTATAGAGTTTTCGTAAGTCAAAACTATTCGATCTTGATTCCCTCATTGGAGGGTTCTCGTGGCTGTAGTCGCTTCTAAGGGGTGCACAGCTTCCGAGGCAACTTCCCCCTCTGCGAAAGGCGGCCGCAGCCGAGAGGCGTACCGTCACGGTGACCGCGACCGGTTCTCGCCGCTAGGGCCTGTACGGAGTTCGGATCTTCAGGCGGGCTGAAGGCTACGGATCCACAACATGGCACCTCGTAAGTAGAGGCCGGCGAGATAGCTCTCGGGGGTCTTGTCGAAGCGGAAGGCCAGGCCCCGCCACTGCTTGATCCGATTGATGCAGCGCTCGGCTGTGTTGCGCTCCTTGTACAACTCCGGATCGCGGCTAACCGGGCGGCCACCGCGTGACCCGCGTTTCTTGCGGTTGGCCGCTTGGTCGGCCTTCTCGGGAATCACCGCCCGGATGCGGCGCCGACGCAGGTAGCAGCGGTTGGCGCGGGAGGAGTACGCCTTATCGGCGGCCACCGCGTCAGGGCGGGTACGCGGGCGGCCGACGCGAACCCGGACCTTGATGCCGGCCAGGACGGCCCGAAACTGCGGGCTGTCGGAGGCCTGACCCGGCCTCACGACGAACGACAGCGGGCGGCAGCACCGGTCAGCGGACAGGTGAACCTTGCTGGTCAGGCCGCCGCGCGAGCGGCCGAGCGCGGCCGCTTTCAGCCGTGCACGGCGCCGCAGCCTCAGGCGCCGGCGTTCGGCTTGAGTCCCGTTTGCGTCCTCGTCGGGTCCGCCTTCGCCGACGTCACCTGCGGTGCCCGCCGGTGAACCCCCTTTTCCTCCTCGACGACCTTCTCCAACTCCTCCAGCAGTTCGGGGTCCACGACCATGCCGGCGGCCTGACGGAGTAGGCGCCGCGCCTGCGAGCTGGTCGGCCGTGCCTCGCTTGTGATCAGCATCTTCGCCAAATGCACAGAAGCAGAGCGGCTCCCCCTTGGAACCGATCATTCGGGATGCGCTACCGACCGTCACGCTGCTAGCGCTGCGGTCAATCGAGCCGGCCAGGGTCCTGGCACAGGGAAGGTGGGCGTGGGAATCTCATCAGCCTGTTAGGAAGACACGCCCGTGCCGCTCTCTGAATCTGAGCCTGTGAACCATCGTGGTCACCCCAAGATCCTCGACCTCATGGCGCCACTGGGCAAGAAACTCAGGATCCTCCTCTGGGATCTTGATTGGTAGCTCATCAGAGGGATCGGGCTCAGCATCTAGCCAGACAGGCGGCTCAAGTTGCGCGAGCAGTTCGGCGAGCTCTGCGATGGGCATTTCGTCGGGAGCCACACCACGTGAGCGCTCGGCGTCCCCTGTCGCTCTGAGGATGCCGAGCAGCTCGTGCCATTCTCGCCGCTGCTCCCGATACAACTCCACCAGCTCCGTCATCCGCTCGTCTGAGCCGACCTCCCGCGCGGCCTGCTCCAAGGTCGCCGCGCCGCGCCGCCAACCGCGCTCACCCTTGGCTGCCAGGCCGTACGCCGCAAGCTCCTCCAGCGACCTGCGCACCGTGGTGTCGCCGAGCCAGCTGAGCCGGACAAGGTCGCTGACAGGCGTCTCCTCGCTGTTCAGCGCCTCGTACAGCAGCGCGCTCGGGCTACTCAGCCCCCAGAATGCCGGGTGGATCGCATCGATAGTGCCAGCGCGCCAGCGCCTCCACACCGCCTCGGCCCGATACGCCTCGGGGACACGCAGCTGGTAGACATCCGCCTTAACACCGTGGTGATCCATCACCATGTCGAGCAGCGGATCGTCCTCGTCTCTGAGCACCACCAAGAGATCCGCGACGGTGGTCCAGTGCAGGCCCGACATCAGCGACAGTGAGCGCACGCCGAACTCGACGGTGGTCGAGCCCGTCAGCTGCGCGGCCGCGCCCAAGGCCCTCAACACCCTCCGTACAGAGACCGCTGCACCACCCCACTTCGCCCGCCGCTCAGGGTCCCGCTCAGCCAGCCAAACTGCGTTCCACCAAGTCCGGATCCTTTGGTACTCATCCCCACCTTCCTTACGATGTAAAGGAACATGCCACGGATTGCCTGCAGGGAACTCGGGTACGACCGGACCCACTGGGGGTGGCGTCGGGGGCGTGGAGGTCTGCTCCCTTGTGTAGGAGTCAGGGGCAGGTTTATCGACGGCGCTTCCGGAGACGGCTTTTCGCCATTCGGCCGTTATCCGCTCGGTGTCGCGTGGGCCGTACTTGCCATAGAAGGCAGCCATCCCCCGCCACCGGCCGGAGCGCATCTCCTGCAGGACATCCGACAGCCGCCAGCCGGCCGCGGCCGCGGAGTTCAGCACGGCGAGGCGGGCCCGGCTCCTGTCTGGATAGCCGCCCTGCTTGTAGTCGCCGGTGCGTGCCATCGCGTCGAGGTCTGTACGGATCGGGCGTCGCCCGCCGATGCGGGGGAGCCAGGGTTCGCCGTCGGCGTCGACCGGTCCGTCGAAGGTCGCTTGTCGTACGGGGGACAGGGCGTACAGCTCGCCGGCGAGCTCTTCGAGCAGGCTGTCCCAGACCTGCGGACCGCAGGGATGCCGCACCGCGTCCAGGGCCGCGTCGAGGGCCATGTCGAGCCGCATCCATCCGGTCAGCTGGCCGCCTTCGAGCTTGTGCGGGGCTCCAGGAGGACGGATCTGGCCAAACGGGTTGCTCATGGGGGAGACGTCGACAGTCGTGTAGCGCCGGGCGAGCGCATGCGCGACCTGGCGCAGCTCCTCGTACGGGAGCGCCGCCGCGAACAGCACGTACACATGTCGGCCGCCCGACGGTGAGCAGTCGTGGATGCAACGCCCGCCGAGCCCTTCGATCAGCTCGACGAACGCTCTTGCCTCCCTTGTGACCTGCTCACGAGGCGAGGCCGGGGAGCTCGTACGCCGGGCGAGCGCGATGTCGAAGTCGGCCACCAGGAGCCGGCCCGTGTAAGTCTCCGCGTTGAATACCGGGACCGTCGCCGGCCGGTACGGCAGTGCCTCAACCAGCGCGTGCTCGTACCCGCGGCCCTTGTGCCACTTCGGGAAGCTCACACCGCCATCGGGGGAAAGGCGCATGCGTGGAGCTTGAGCAATGGCAGGCGCGAGCAGACGCCACTGCTCGGCAGCCGAGGCACGTGCTGCGGCCGGCCCGCGCCGAACCATGGCGGCAAGCCGATCATCCGTTGACGAGCGAGGAGTATCGGCTGATGAGAGGCGGGGAATGATCGTTACCGCTGGCCCTGTGCCGGCGTAGTTGCCGTGCTGCAAAGATGGGGCAGACACGGCAGACACGCCGAAAAAAGGCATGGGGGTAGCGTCATCTGAACCAGCGGGTATGATCCCTCCTAGGGACTGGCACTCCGGTTCCGGACAAACAAAGGACGGTCCGTGACGCAAGCGTCAGGACTGGCCGGGTGAAGGGTCCTCTTCAGCAGAAGGTTTGCGAGGCCTAGGCGCTGAATGGTCCCTTGTGCGGTGTGGAGTTGTTGAGCCCCCGGGGACGGTGTCCTCGGGGCCTACGCTTCATGGGCTAGCTGGCGATTTCCAACTCCTCCTGGTTGTTCTTCGCTTCGTCCCAGTGCGCAGGCACGCCCGTCCTGGGGTCGACCTTGCACACAAGCTCGTTCAAGGCGCGACGCACGACCTCGGCGTCGCTGAGGTTCGCTCTTGCGGCGATGTCTTTCGCCGCCGCCAAGACCCGACGCTCCTCGTCGTCCCTGAATGTCGTAGTCACCTTGGCGATCTTGTTCTCTTCGGGCACCACCGGCGTCGAGGTGCGCCGACGATCGCCACGCCTTGATCCACCGCCTCTGTATGCCATGGCAGGGATCATTCCATAAAAGTTCAGAGTGAGTGCAGCATTCACTGCGGCGTGTCGGTGGCGGATCCTGCGGCTACAGGTGCCAGTGGGGTGCGAGGACATATTCAGGCTGTGCGACGGGTGGGTGCTCGAGACCGCCCCTGCAGATCTCGGGTTCTCGGCCTGCCGATTGGCGGGGATGTCCGTCACGTTGGCTCTCCTGTTCGCCCGCGGAGGTACAGCCTCTTCGATGTCCGCCATATATGGACAGACTCACCATATATGGCGGATAGGATCATGCCATAGCCCTGGAGGGGATTGAGTTGGGAAGTTGCTAGCGAGGCGACGGCGGCCCCGCCAGCCTCCAACTCAATGACTGTCAATGGGCAGGTTTGAGCAGGTTTCGCGCCTAGGCATCGCGGGACTGCGGGATTCCCTCTGAGTTCCGGCGCCGAGTAAGTATGAGCACAATAATGCTTGTTGCCTGGTAGCCACTAGGGGTGATGGCATGGTGGCCTTGTGACACTCGCTTGTTGTGGTGATCGATCCGTCCGGCGACCGGGCACTCTACAAGCAGCTCGCGGACGTGCTGCGTGACCTCATTGTCCGACGTACCTACAAGCCGGGTCAGATGCTCCCGTCCGAGACACAGCTCATGCAGCAGTACGGCGTCGGCCGCGACACCGTCCGCTCAGCGATCGCCATCCTCCGCAGTGAAGGACTCGTCATCTCCAAGCCGCGGGAAGGCACTGTCGTGGCCGGCGGTGAGCCCATGACCGAGTACGTCGTCCCGCCGGGTGCCCGGGTCCGGGGTCGCCCCGCCACCGCTGCCGAAGCCCGGAAGCTCGGCATCCCGGAGGGCCAGCCCGTCATGCTCTTCGTGGTCGACCCCGGCCCCCGCAAGCACCAGAAGCTCCTCCGGGCCGACCAGACTGAACTGGTCTTTCCCTCCGAGGACGGCGACGACCCCGCCGCCGTAGAGTCGGTAGATCCCTGACCCTGCCACGCCTGAAGATCACCTCGGCGCCGCTGCAGCACGAACAGGATCTCTTTGTGCGTGAGGCCGGCCTCAGCGTGCGGGTAAGCCATCCGCGCAGCCTCGCATCATGCTGCGACCCCTGCGTGGTGGGACGTCAGCGGATTGGCTGTAGGGAACCGCAAGGTCCTGGTAGAGCGGGGGAAGGTTCCCTCCCGAGCCCAGCTTCACTCTGAGAGGGCCCGCCTCATCTGTCGGGTTAGGTCCAGGACCATCACGTCCATCTTCGGGGCGTCCGCGGCGCCCTGACACGTCCCGACGATCTCCCATCCCCACCTTAGGTAGAGGGCGTGCGCGGGCGCCTCCGGATGCGCGGTCAGCATCGCGTACGGCTCCGGCCGACGTGAGAGGACCTCGTTCAGCAGCTGGTGACCGTGGCCCTGCCTCCGGTACTCCGGGAGCAGAACCAGTTCAATCACAGCCATCTTGGTGCTGTGCAGCACCTGTGCGGGCGGTGGGGACACCTTACCCGCCCACCAGCGGCCAGCCGGGAACGTGAGGCCGAACGAGAATCCAGCCACGTCCCCAGTGGAAGCGACCGCGGTTACCAGCTCGAACCCATACGCCCCGGCTTGAACGCGGGTGCGGTCCATGAAGCGCGCGGGGGAGAACAGTGGACTCTGGTGGTACGGCGGCTCGGCATAAGCGAGCGCGTACACCGCGGCGTAGACCTCGGCGTGGTCGCCGGTCAGTGCGGCCTCGGCGGCGTCGCCGAGGGCGTGCACGAACTTCACCAGGGGCCTTCCGGGTCAGACGACGGGGGACAGGGCAAGCAGTTGCCGGTACTCCAACACCGGCGGCCGGTGTGCCTCAGCCAGGGGAACCGTACGAAGAACGTCGTTGGCCGTCTCCCTCACGAACATCGTGTGTTGCTCGGGCGGGAGGGCGCGCAGTACCGACCGGGCGTGGCTGATGCCGTCCTCGGTGTGCCCCTCCCGTATGGCGACGACGGCGCGGTGCAGTTCCACCTGTGTGATCGCCCGCGCCGCCCAGGTCGGGTAGGCGCCGATCGCCTCGTCGGCCGCCGCTGACGCCGCACGCGCATGCCCGATCCGAGCTAGCACGTATGACCTGGTATGCAGGAACCGGGTGTGCGGCCATCCGAACGCCGTCTCCCGGTCCTCCAAGACCGCGTCAGGCAGCCGGTCGACCAGCCGCTCTAGCTCCTGGAGCTCAGTGAGCGCCTTCCCGGCGTGTCCGGCAACGGCAGCGGCTTGGGCGCGCATCGCCAGCCCTTCAGCGGCGCCGGCACACGCGCGGCCACGTGCGAGCTGGAGAGCGTCGTCTGCGCGTTGCAGCACGACCACGTGCGGCCGCCCCGCATACAACGCCTGTGTCGCTTCCCATCCTCGGGCGGCGGCCTGCAGGTCTATGTCCCCGGCCGAATCGGCGGCGCGACGGGCGGCCTGCCACCAATGGCGGGCCTCCCTCGGCTGCAGACAGTAGCCCAGGCAGCGAGCCATGAGGAACGCCATGCCCGCCTGAACGCGCGCCCAAGCCTTCGAGTCGCCAACCGGGCGGCGGTTAATGGCCTGTTGCAGGGCGGCCGCGTCGAGCGCAAGGTCGGCCAGGACAGCTTGCGGGGGCTGCCGGATCACCATGTGGCCGTACTCCCAGACGGTCTCCTGCCAGTCGCTGAGCTGGTCACCGCCGAGGCTGGCCGACACAGAGTGGCGGACCTGCTCGATAGCGTGCATTGGCAGGGCCCCTGCAACGCCCATAGCGGCAGCGACGAGCAGAGTCCGGCGCGTGAGGTCCATGTCGTCAGCATCATGCGGCGCAGCAGGTTTTGGCGAGTCGCTCCGCGGGGAGTTGGCCATCGCCTCCGGGTGTAACGCCACTAGACGCCCGCGCGCCTGTAGGACATCATCCATGCGTTGCACGAGTTCAAGGGACGGCCGCCGGTCCTCTGCCGCACGTTCGTAGCGGCCGATCAGCGACCCTTCCACCAAGACCTTCTTGCCAAGGCTGGTTTGTGTCTCATCTCGCAGCTCACGCCAGTGCCGAATGTAGGCACCGAGCCGATGCCAGGGCGACAGTGACGGATCGAGATCAGCGGGGGCGGGCATAGGCACCTCCTGGCGTTGACTCACTGTGCGTGCCGTTGGACAGGTTGGTCACTTCGTTTGTCCAACCTGAAACTCTTGGCTCCCCCGAGACCTATAGGGACTATTACACGAGCACCCTCACTTTGCACTTCCCAGCCGCTCACTGTCACCATTGACGTGGCGTATTTTCCACGAAACGCCTGTTCAGGAGACTGATATGCCGCAGTTGATGGCCACGAGGCCACCAGGCCGCCAAGCAGCCCCCGATGGAAGGGTCGACCCGCATCTGGCCGCCGCCCGTCAGATGCAGGAGCACCTGGACCGCACCCACCGCATCGGCGGCGGCACGATCACCTCGAATGGGGGCGCCGCCGTACTTCGCCTCTTCGACCTGACGGTCGGATTCTGGGGCGGCAAGATCATCTGGACAACAGGTAAGCGTGGCGGCGACGGCCGACCGGAAAAGGAAGTGTGTGAGCTGCACGAGGTCGAGAATGCGGCCGCCCTGGTCGCCGCGCGCTATCAGGAGCTGATCGGGCGCATCGGGCCGGACCTGCCCTTGCGGATGGGCTGACCATGCTCGGACGACCGTCCCCCCTCGCGGACCTACCCCTCGGCTCGAACGCCTCCGGCTTGATCTGGACAGTTCCGCCGGCGCACCTACCAACATCTGCGGTGTACCACCGGCGCGGCCTAGACGGCGCCGACCAGGAATGGACAATCCAGGTCCAGCGGTGGCTCGCCACACAAACGTGGATCGTAGGCGGCGAGGTCCGGCGGCAGCACCACACGCGCCTGATCGGCCACCGCGTGGACGTGTGGTTCGCGCAGCAGGACGCACAGCTTATCCATCAGGGGTGGGCGCCAGCGCTTCCTCAGGTGGCGGTGACTGGCCCGGACGGCCCGCAACAGACGGCTCGGCGATGCGGTTGAGCGCTCCCGCCAGCGGCGGCGGGGTGGTCTCCGACTCCCGCAGCGTCGAGCACACCTAGCCCGGCCCGGAGCGGCCAAGGCGCGGACGCTTCCGGGCCGGGCCTCGGAGACCTCTCGGGATGCGCAGGGAGGAGGACGTGTGAGGGACAGAGAGACGAACCATGCGCAGAGATCACATTCCACCTAGTGGCTATGAGGTACCGATGGATGCTGGCACCCTCGCACATTCTGAGATGAGGGCCCGCGAGCTGGCAGAACTGTTGAAAACGCCGAACGTCGCTCGCATGTATGACTACTTCCTGGGCGGAAAGGAGAACTTCGAGGTTGATCGCGAGTGTGCAGAAGCGCTGATTGCGCGGGTGCCCCAAACGCGGGAGATCGCGCGGGCCAACCGTGCGTTCCTCGGCCGCGCGGTGCGGTTCCTGGGCAGTGAGGCGGGAATAGATCAGTTCCTCGACATTGGAGCGGGACTGCCGACGCAGAACAACGTCCACGAGGTCGCCCAAAGGCTCAACCCGTCCGCGCGCGTCGTCTATGTCGACAATGACGAAATAGTGCTGACGCATGCTCGTGCGATCTTGGCTACAGACAAGCGCACCAGGGTGATCGTTGGGGATGTGCGCCAGCCCGATGGCATCCTGACCCATTCGGACATGTGCACACTGCTGGACTTGTCCCAGCCGATCGCGGTGCTGCTGGTGGCGGTGCTGCATTTCATCCCCGACCACGAAGATCCGTACGGTGCGATACGCAGGCTGGTCGAGGCGATGGCTCCGGGCTCGTACCTGGTGATCTCTCATGTGGAACTTCGCCCCCATTTGGAGCGAGGAGCCAAAGAGTACGAGCGCGCTAACGCTCCGGCCGTGCTCCGCTCGGTGAAAGAGATCGCTCGGTTTTTCGAGGGGCTGGACCTGGTGCCCCCGGGACTGGTGAATGTGCGGCGGTGGCGGCCAGATCTTGACGTGCTGGACCACGACCCTGACTTGCCATTCTTCGGCGGGGTCGGGGTGAAGCGGTGAGCGTGCGGACCGAGGAGTTCGCTCACGAAGCGCTGGCCGCCTACGCAATGGCTCCGTCCGCGGCGTAGCCGACCGGACGGCGGTGGCGGGCTCCGACCCCCGGTTGCCCGACCACGAGCACGACCCCGGACCGGCGCGGCCCGGGGAGTGACGGTCCTTACAAGGAGGACACGAATGTCCATCAACCGCCTCGGCTCGATTCAGGGCCACCCCACCGGTGCCCCCACGCAGAGCTACTCCAACGGCGCCCCCACGCAGGGCCCGGCCTCCCGCAGCCCGTTCACCCTCGACGTCAGGGTGGTCGAGGCCGCCGACCCGGCCGGACTCGTCAACGTGACCGACGACGGCTGCGGCAGCACCTGCGGCGCCTGCGTGACTGGCGCCGCCTGACCCACTCCGCTCCACGTTCCGGCCGGCGTCCCACCGCGGGGGGCGCCGGCCCCCCCTTCGCTCTCCAGGAGGTGCATGTGCCCGCTTCCGCCTTCCGGGCCAGCCCTGTGGGCCTGCTCCGCGCTGTCGCGAACGCCACCCTTGATGTTCCGCCATGGCCGGACCTGACCGGCCCCGCTGAGGAGCATGTACAGGAGTGGGCCCGGTGGCTGAGCCAGGTCTGGGCGGTCCCAGCGGTCGCGGAGGCCCTGGAGCATGCCGCCCCGGCGCTCGCCGAACAGGTCCACGCCGTTCTCGTGTCCGGCAACCCAGCGCCTGCCACCACACGCAGGTGCGTCCTGGCTGTGGCCCGCTACCTGCTCCGCATGACCGGCCGTGCCACACCGCTCGGCCTGCTCGCCGGCGTCGCACCTGCGGCCGTGGCCGCCGCGAACGTGGGGATGTGGTGGGGGAGCGACCACCGCGCCGTCGCCGCCGCCGGAGCTGACTGGCTCGCCGCCGTCATCGCCCGCCTGGAAAACTCCCGTGCGCTGCTGCTGCGGCTGCCCGTTGTTGCGAACACCACAGCGGTGGTGCGAGGGGATCGCCTGATCGTCCCCTACCAGCTGCTCGGCGGCCCCACCGACGAGGCCATGGACTTGTCCGTGCGGCACACCACGGCTGTCGCTGCCGCCGTCGACGCCGCTCGGGCACCGATCCAACTCGAGGACCTCGCCGCGAAGCTGTGCGTCGACTTCCCGAACACCGAGCCGTCCACGGTCACCGACATGCTCATCGAGCTCGTCACCCGCCGGGTGCTGGTGACGAGCTTGCACGCCCCTTCAACTGAGCCGGACGCCCTCGGCTACCTCATGCGGCAGCTACACGTGGCCAGCGCTCACCGCATCGATGACGTCGCCGACCTCGTCGCTGGCTTGGCCGTCGTTCACGAGCTGCTGCAGACGCATAACCAGTTGCCCGCCGGGAAGGCCCACCAGGTGCGGGACGACGTCGCCGCTCGCATGCGGGCCATCGCCTCGACGTCACGGCATCCGGTAGCGGTCGACCTGCGGCTGGACGCCGCTGTGACTGTCCCGCCGGACGTGGCTGCTGAGGTGGAGCGGGCGGCACTTGTCCTGACTCGACTCAGTGCCTACCCGTACGGCACACCCCAGTGGCGGGCCTACCATCAGCGGTTTTATGAGCGGTACGGCATCGGTTCGATGGTGCCGGTGACGGATGTCGTGGCCGACAGCGGCATCGGTTGGCCCGATGGCTACCCCGGCACGGTGACGGAGGAGCCACGCTCCCCGATGTCGCACCGTGACGAGGTCCTCCTCACCTTGGCGCAGCGGGCCGCCCTGGACGGCGCTAACGAGGTCATCCTAAACGAGGACCTGATCGCATCTCTGGAGCTTGGGCCTCAGGAGCCGCGGGTGCCGCCGCATTTGGAGGTCGGCATCCGCGTGTACGCCACCGGCGTTGACGCGTTGCGGACGGGCCGGTTCCGGGTGGAGATCACGTCGGTGTCCCGCGGCGCGGGCACGCTCATCGGCCGGTTCCTGCCTGTCCTTGACCAGCAGTCCCGGGCAGACCTTGTGGCTGCGCTCGCCGGTATGCCCAGCGGAGACGCCGACACGGTGTCCGCGCAGCTGTCGTTTCCGCCGCTGGACCCAGCCACCGGGCACGTCACCCGCACTGTGCAGGTTCACCCCACCGTGGTGAGCCTGGCCGAGCATCACACCCCCGGATGGCACGTCCTCACCCCTGACGACCTCGCCGTGGCGTGCGACGGCCGCCGCATGGTCCTGGCCGCTCCCGCGCATGGCGTCCGCGTCCACGCGACCAGCATGCACGCCCTGTCTGCCCGCACTCACACACCGCCGCTTGCTCGTCTCCTGACGGAGTTACCGCGCGCCCAGTACGCGCAGGTCACCACGTTCCGTTGGGGTGCCGCCGAACGGCTGCCGTACCTTCCCCGCGTTCGGTACGGTCGGGTCATCCTTGCCCCGGCTCGGTGGCGAATCAACGCCGGCGACCTCCCCGGCCCTACGGACAAATGGGCGGCCTGGAACACCGCCTGGCAGCAGTTGGCGTCCCGTCGGCGGGTGCCGCACCTGGTTCACCTGGTGCAGGGCGACCAAAGGCTTCCGCTCGACCTGAACCAGGACGGGCACCGGGTGCTGCTCCGCACGCACCTGAACCGCCACCGGTACGCGGTCCTCGCGGAGGCCCCCGCACCGGACGACATCGCCTGGTGCGGCGGGCGGGCGCATGAGGTCATCATCCCACTGGCGGCGGCGACGCCTGCGCCGTGGCCTCGCCTGCCGAAACCGACCCGGGCCCGAGTCTTGCACCCCGGACATGGCGACACCCCAGCCGCGTCCCCCGTTCTCCTCGCCGCGCTGTACGGCGAACTGCCGCGGCAAGACGCCATCCTCGCCGAGCACCTTCCGGGCCTCCTCGCCCGCCTTGGGAACCCGATGTGGTGGTTCGTCCGCTACCGCGACCCCGACCAGCACCTGCGGCTCCGCATCGCACTTCCCACCGCGGACGCGTTCTGCGACACCGCCCGCACAGTCAGCGCGTGGGCGGACGAGCTACGCCGCATCGGACTGCTGCGTCACCTCACCTACGCGACGTCGTACGCGGAGCCAGGCCGGTGGGGTGACGGCCCCGCCTTGGCCGCCGCCGAGCAGGTGTTCGCCGCCGACTCCCGCGCGGTTCTGGCCCAGCTGCGTCAGGAGAACCGCCCGGCCCGGCAGGCGCTCGTCGCCGCGCACACGGTGGCGATCGCCGCAGCGTTCACCGGCAGCACCGCAGCGGGAATGCGGTGGCTGGCCGGCCACATTCCCGCGACCGCGCCGACGCGGGTGCCGCGCCCGCTGTTCACCCGCGCCGTCGTCCTCGCCATCCCGGACTACGACTGGGCAGTCCTGCGGTCCACCCAAGGCGGGGACGCGATCGCACAGCCGTGGGCGGACCGCGACCGGGCCATTGCCGAATACCGCACCCACCTGCCCGGCCCACACACCGAAGGAATCAACCCAGACGACGTCCTCGCGTCGTTGCTGCACGTCCACTACGTCCGCGCCCACGCGATCGACTTCCCCGCCGAGGCCGAATGCATGTACCTCGCCCGGGCGGCCGCCCTTGCCTGGCTGAACTCCACCATGGGAGGCACCCGGTGACCACTGTGCTGGGCGACGCTCATGAGTTGGCCATCGCGGTTGCGAACAAGCTCACCTACCCCGCCGCGGCGGAGCTGCCGACGGGGGAGTCGTGGTGGGCGCAGTCTCTCGCGCGCGGCGTCCCGGGCGTGGCGCTGCTGCACATCGAACTTGCCGCGGCAGCGCTCACGCCGTGGCGGCGCGCTCACGACTGGCTCACCTACGCCACCACGGCACCGATTACCGGCGGAATGAGCAGCCACTTGTACTACGGCCTGCCGGCCATCGCCCACGCCGTGGCGTGCGCGGCCGACCGGCTGCCGGGCTCGTACTCCACGACGCTGCAGGTCCTTGACCGGGAGATCAGCCGCGACACCGTCCGCCGCGTACAGGTCGCCACTGACCGCATGAGTGCCAAGGAACTTCCCACCCTGTCGGAGTTCGATGTGATCCGTGGCCTGTCCGGCGTCGGCGCATATCTGCTGCGGTGGAACCCCGACAGCCTGGCCCTGCAGAGCGTCCTGTCGTACCTGGTGCGGCTCACCGAACCTGTGATCGTGGACGGCGACACGCTGCCGGGGTGGTGGACCCTGACGGGGCCGTCCGGCCGCCCTGACGCGGCGTTTCCCGGCGGACACGGCAACAACGGCATGGCGCACGGCATCGGCGGCCCGCTCGCGCTGCTGGCCCTTGCCGCGCTGCGCGGCATCACCGTGAACGGCCACACCGAGGCGATCACCCGCGTGCTGGCGTGGCTTGACCACTGGTCGACGAACACGGGAACTGGCGCGGCCTGGCCGTACTACATCACCCGCCCTGAGCTACACGCCGACCAGGTGACGCAGCCGTCCCGCCCGGTGCGGCCGTCGTGGTGCTACGGCACCGCCGGGCTGGCCCGCGCCCAGCAGCTCGCCGCCCTCGCCACCGGCGACCACCAGCGCCGCCACCTGGTCGAGGACGCCCTTGTCGGGGCGCTCACCGATTCCGCGCAGACCAGCGCCGCAACGGACTTGTCTTTGTGCCACGGCCACGCCGGGTTCGCCCACGTTGCTCTTCGCGCCGCAGCAGACGCCACCCACGACAACGGCGTACGACTTCGTGAGGCCGCGCTGCAGCTGCTGGGCACCGTCCACCCGCCCGGCACCTTCCCGGTAGTGACCGCCACCCGGCTCCTCAACGCATCAGGTCCGGCGCTGCTTGAAGGTTCTGCCGGGATCGCCCTCACCGCTGCGTCAGCTGCCACAGCTGCCGGCCCCGCCACCTGGTGGGACGCCTGCCTGCTCATCGCCTGAAGGGAACCACCGTAATGGACTGGCGTCAGTGCACCATCGAGTTCCCCGACGCGGCGGCTGCCTACCAGGTCGCGGCCGCCGAGGTGCTGCCCGCCCTCACCGCAGCGCAGAACGACGGCGTCCTGCAGACGTGGTGGTTCATTCGGAAACAGGGGCGGTGGCGGCTCCGGTACGCCCTCACCAGCGCCAGCGGAGACACCGGCATCATCGGGGACGTCCTCGACCACCTCGCCACCACGGGACGCATCGTCGGCTGGATGCCTGGCATCTACGAGCCCGAAACTCACGTCTTCGGCGGCCCGCATGGCATGGACGCCGCACATCAGCTGTTCCACGCCGACAGCCGCGACCTCCTCACCCACGTTGACCACGTCGGCGTCCGGGAAACGAGCATCCTGCTGTGCGGGGTGCTGATGCGCGCCGCCGGGCTCGACTGGTACGAGCAAGGCGACGTGTGGGCCAAGGTCGCCGAACTTCGTCCACTTGACCCCGTGACGCCGCCGTGGGCGCCCGAACATGACCGCGAGCTGCAGGCGGCAATGCGGCGCCTTCTCACTGCGGACGCGCGGACCCTTCCGACGATCCCCACCAGGTGGTCGGCCGCGTTCGAAGACGCCGGTCAGGCCCTCGCCGGACTCAACCGCGAGGGGCGGCTGACGCGGGGCCTCCGCGCCGTCCTTGCCCACCATGTGATTTTTCACGCGAACCGAGCGAACGTTCCGGTTGGCGACCAGGCAGCGATCGCCACCCTGGCCGCCCGCACCGTGCTTCACCCCTCGGAGAATGATGTTTTCCCAGCTCAGAGCACATCTTCGATCACTAAGGTTCCCCTTATGACACACACAGATGATCAGCCCGACAGCACTCCGGAAGAGCTGCGGAATGCGCTCACCGACCGTCTCCTCGACGCCGGCACGATCCGCACCCCCAGCGTCGAGGCCGCGTTCCGCACCGTGCCACGACACCTGTTCGTCCCCAGCACCGCCTTACACACGGCGTACGGCGACGACCCGATCTACACCAAGCACGACGGATCGGGGGCGTCGCTCAGCGCCGCGTCCCAGCCCACGATCGTCGCCATGATGCTCGAACAGCTCGGAGCGAACCCCGGGGACCGCGTTCTCGAGGCCGGGGCAGGCACCGGCTACAACGCTGCACTCCTGGCCACGATCGTCGGCCCCGACGGTCACGTCACAACAATCGACGTGGACGACGACCTCGTGACCAGCGCCCGAGAGCACCTGGCCGCCGCCGACGTCAGCAACGTCACCGTGATCCTCAGCGACGGCGCGCTCGGCCACCTCGATGGGGCGCCGTACGACCGGATCATCGCCACGGTCGGCGCGTGGGAAGTCCCGCCCGCGTGGCTGAACCAGCTCGCCCCCGGCGGCCGCCTCGTCGTGCCGCTGCGGCTGCGTGGCGTCGCGTCCCGTTCGATTGTGTTCGAACGAGGCGACAACGGATGGCACAGCGTCAACAGCCAGCTCGCCACGTTCATGCCGCTACGCGGCGTCGGCGACGACGCCCGCCGCACAGTCGCCCTCACCCCGGAACACGACGTCACCCTGCAGGTTCACAAGGACAACCACGTCGACCCGGGCGAGCTCGCTGGCGTGCTCGACACTCCGCCCGTCACCGAATGGACCGGCGTCGCGTTCCCGCCAATGGTGTCGTTCGAGTGGATGGACCTGTGGCTGTGCCTCCGCCTGGACAACCCGCTCATGCGGATGAACATCGGCGCAGCACCGGAGGACCACGGCCAGGTTCACGCCATGTTCCCGTGGGGATCCATGGCCACGACCCGAGGCGCAGACCTGGCCTACCTGACGATCCGTCCGAACGATAAGGGCGATACCCGCATGTACGAGGTCGGCGTCATCGGCCACGGCCCCGACGGCCGCGACCTCGCCGAGCGTGTCGCGACGGAAATCCGCACCTGGGACTGGTTCCGCGGCTGCACCGTGCGGTTCTCCCTGCCGGACACCCCGCCTGCGCCGAACCCCGACAAGGGGCAGTTCGTCCTCGACCGGCCCACACACCCAATCCTCATCACCTGGGAGTAACACCCTCATGGAACGCACGCAGGCGTTCGCGTGGTTTCCCCTCGTTGCCCGGCCACGCCCAGCCTGCGCCCCCCTCGAAGCCCGCGTGAGCACTCTCTGCGACCTGGCCCGCACTGCCGACCGTGACAACGACACGTCCACGGCGTCGACGGTGTTCAACCAGGCCGCTCTGCTGGCCAGCGACCTCGACCTGCCCACCTTGGCCCGCGAGTGGTGCCACCGGCACGCAACGCTGTACCTGCGCGGCTGCCCCCTGCCGGGGACGGCCGCCCGGCACGCCCTCGAACCGCTCGTGAACCTCGCCCGGCTGCAGATCCGCGCCGGCAGCGGTAACTCAGCGTTCCACCTGCTGAACGGCCTGTACGAGGCGCTGAAAGTCCGCACGGACACCGTCATTGACGGCCTCCCTATGCCCTTCTCCACCCTCGCTCGGACCGCGGACGACCACCAGGACGTCCTCCAGTGGCTGTGGAGGGTTCTCCTAGCGGACGGCACTCGCGCCCTGACCAGCGCGGGCCGCTGGTGTGACGCCCTCGTCCACCTCCGCTCCCGCAACGGTGTCGGCGACCGCATGCTCGACGGCCGCCAGGTCGCCGTCATCGCCAACGCCATCGCGGGCGACACCGCCGCAGCCTGCGCACTGCTGGCCACCACCGCAGCGGGGGAGCCATGGGAAAATGCGGTCACCGCCTGCCTGGCAGCTCTGTGCCAACCTGGTGACAACCGTGCGGCGAGCGAGATGCTGGACCGCTACCGGCGGCTCGACCACGCCGCCTCCGGCCTTGTCGTGTTCCGTACGCGGCTCGGTCTGTCGGTGGTGGAGGCTATCGGAGGAGCGCGCAGCGCGGAAGGACGAGCGGTGGCCACGACCGTGATCATCCGCGCAGTCGCGTCCGACGACGGTTACGCCGCCCGGGACGTGCTCACGCATCCGGCATGCTCGGGCATGTTGCAAAACGACCAGACGCTTGCGCTGAGCACGACGGTTCGGGCAAGCGGGCTCGGCCTGCAGCGGCTGCCGGAGCAGCTCGGCGCGGACCTGGCGGCGGCGCTGTCTCGAAGCGAGTTGGTGATCACCCGCATGGTTCCCTCGTCGTCGACGTCAGGAAGTTGACCGCACTGGTGTTGCCTCCCGTGTTGTTGTCCTCGCGGTGCTGGTCCTGGTCGTCGTCGCGCGACCCGGGGCCACAGCCCGGCTGAATGATGAGCGTGCTATGGCCACAGGCGCGTCACGTAACTGCATGCGGAAGTTTGCCACCTGGTTCGGCTCGACCGCAGGCGCTGGCTCCAACGTGTGGGCGGTTGGACAGGTTGGTCATTTCGTCTGTCCAACCGGGTGGTCTTGGCATGCTCGAGATTCACCATGACGATGTCTTTGACGCTTTGCACCCTTAACCGCTTACAGTCAGGATTTTCTATGTCTACTGCGTTTCCCTTGTGGCTACCAGGCAACCAGGGAACAGCCGGGATCGGCAGGTCGGTCCCATCTGGCCGCTGCCCACCAGGTGGCGGCGCACCTGGGCCAGAAGCACCGGATCCGTGGCGCGCAGATCGAAACCGAATGGCAGGGCCTCCACGTTGCGCCTCAGCGATCTCACCGTCTTTCAGTGACGCCGCAAGATCACATCGTGCCGGCGCGAGCAGGATCGCCGGTTACTGACGGGCGAGGTCGAGTTGCATGTGAATCGAGAGGCGGCCTCTCGGCTCGCAGAGCGCTACCGAGAGCTGCATGGGGCACAGTGGGCCGTTCTCTCAGCGGATCGGCTGATCATGCAGCAGGGATGACCAGCCCTGACCAGCCTCCGACCAACTCCTACTTCCCACGAGGTATCGGGCTCGCCCCAATGGCGCGGCTGGGAGCGCCGTCACTGCGGAGGGCCTCCACCCCTGTTCTGGACGTCCACCTGCTCACCGACTGCAACTAGGGATAACGATTGTGGACTGGTATCAGTGCAACGTTCAGTTCACCCACCCGGCAGCCGCCACTGTGACGGCGGCCGCCGAGCTGCTCCCCGCGTTGACCGCCGCCCAAGACAGCGGAGTCTTGCACTGCTGGTGGTTCATCCGAGAGAAGGAACAGTGGAGGCTTCGATACGCCGCCGCAGGCGGCGAAGCATCCGTAGTCGATGATCTGCTTGACACGCTGGCCGCCGACGGCCGGATCGTGAGCTGGGCACCCGACATCTATGAACCCGAGACGCTCAAGTTCGGCGGTGAACAGGGGATAGCTGTCGCCCACGAGCTGTTCCACCAGGACAGCCGCTATCTCCTCGCCCAACCTGACCGGCAGCTGTTCGGCCTGCGGGAGACCAGCGTCCTGCTGTACTCCGTGCTGATCCGCGCCGCTGGGCTCGGTTGGGACGAGCAGCGTGAGGTGTGGGTCAAGGTCTCCGAGCATCGTCCCTCAGATCCTGCCCACCCCTTGTGGCCGCCAGAGTGGGAACCCGGACTGCGGGGGGCGATGCGGCGCCTGCTCGCATCCGATGCCCGCGTCTGCCCGTCAATCCCGGTTGGGTGGGCGGCAGCGTTTGAGACAGCGGGGCGGTCCCTTGCTGACCTCGCCCAGCGTAGGCAGCTTCAGGGTGACCTCCGTGAGGTCCTCGCTCACCATTGGTTGTTCCACGCCAACCGGGCGGGCCTGCCCGTCGGCGACCAGGCAGCAACCTCCGCCCTCGCCGTTAGCACCTTGTGCAGCCCCACCGCTGATGGTGTTTTCCCCGGTGAAAGCCACACTCCGATGCCTGGTCCCCCCATCAAGCTCACCGACGACGCGCCCACCCCGTCTGAGGAACTGCGCGCCGCGCCCACCGACCGCCTCCTCCAACTGGGGACGAGTCGCCGCTCCGCGAGGAGCTTGGTGCGAACGCGATTGCGGCCTTGGAGCAGAGCGAGACGGTGATCTCCCACCTCTCCCACTATCTCTTCACAAATTAGGAGCTTGCTGATGCCACGTCCGCCAGCCGTACTGGCGCTGGCCTGCGCGTGCGCTGTTCTCATCGCTGCGCTGGTCCTGGTCGTCATCTTCGCGATGCGGCAGGCCCGCGCCGCATCGCGGCTACGTCAGGACCACGCGGTCGCCACAGCCGCATTACGTAACTGGGACGCGGAGGTTCGCCACCTCATTCGGCACCGCCTGCCTGCGCTGGTGGAGTCCGCACGACACCCCGGCGTGCACATCCCGAAACCGCTGAACGAGCAGGTGGCGCAGTCGACGTTCGGCCGGCTCCTGGACGATGTCATGGCCGTCGTCGGCCAGGGCGTGGCCACCGTGGCGGCCCTCGCCGAGCAGTCCACGCAAGGCGCCCTCCTGGCGTCCACGCGCATCCTGCAGGGCCTCGCGATTGAGCAGCAGGTCGCTCTCACGGACCTGCAGGCGCGGCCCGACGTCACCCCCGACGTACTCGACGGCCTGTTCCGCATCGACCAGTTGAACTCCCAAATCAGCCGCCGACTTCAGGCCATCGGCGTCGTCTGCGGCGGCTGGTCGGGCCGTCAACGAGACGACGCCCCCCTTGAGGACGTCATCCGCTCCGCCATGGGCCGCATCCGTGACTACCTTCGCATCACAACGATCCGCGTGCCCGAAATTGCCGTCATCGGGCGAGTCGTTGAGCCGCTGGCCTTGGCGTTAGCCGAGCTGCTCGACAACGCCGCACGTCACTCGCCACCGACGAGCAACGTCCAGGTGCATACCGAGCACGGACACAACGGCATCGCCGTCGTAATCGACGATGGCGGCATCGGCATGACCAGCGAGGAACTGCGCCATGCGATTGACGTGGTGTCCGGCCGGATCCCTGCGAACGTGACCCGGCTCGGCGACCCTCCCGCGTTCGGTCTCGTGACCGTTGGCACCCTCGCCCAACGGTACGGATTCCCGGTGTCGCTGCAGCCGGGCCCGTACGGCGGCGTACGGGCCGTGGTGTTCGTGCCGGCGGAGCTTCTGACTACCGTCCAACCCGACATTCCGGCCGCGATTCACGCCCCAGCTGGCACATCACCGCAAGGGCTGCTGCCGCAACGGCGACGCCGCCGCCCCATCACCACCGCCGTTTCCGGCCCGGCCGCGGTCGACGAGCACGACCCCGCAGCCGCGGCCGCGTCCATCGCTGCGTTCCACCGAGGCACCACATCCCCTGTCCACGCCGACCAGCCCCGGAGTTCCTGACATGACCACCGTGCGCCCCTCCCACCGCCCGTCCCCCGACGGCTGGATGCTGGCCGACATCCTGCGGATCCCCGGCACCCGGTACGCACTGCTCATCTCAGCGGACGGACTGCTCCAAACGCACGCCGGTGACATCACCCCCGACGAAGCCGAACCGGAAGCGGCCGCGGCCACGGGGCTGCAGTCGCTGAGCCGGAACATCACCAAGGACAGCTCGTGGAATCACACGCTGATCGGATACGCCGACCAGCACAAGATCATCATGGGTGCAGGACAGGGATCCATCCTGTACGTCACCGCCGACAAGACCGCCGAGCTCGACGTGGTCGCGCACCGGATGAGCGAGGTTGTCAAGCGCATGGGAACGCAGCTCGCCAGCGCACCACGCCACGCGAGCGACCCCGTATGAGACGAATCCCCCGAGACAACACCGGCTTGGTGCGTCCGTACGTCGTCACGCACGGCCGTGTCCACCCAAGCCGGCACGTGCTCGACCTGGCAACGCTTGTGGTGTCCGTACCTGATCCACCGCCTGCGGACCTGGCCCGTGAACAGCGGCGCGTCCTGATGCTGTGCCGCGGCGGCGCCCTGTCCATCGCCGAGATTTCCGCCTACCTGTCCCTGCCGCCGAGCGTCACCAGGGTCGTGGTCGCTGACCTCATCGACACCGGCCACATCATCACCCGCACACCGGCGGCCCAGGCGCACGCCCCGAGCCTTGAGCTGCTGCAGGAGGTGCTGGATGGACTCCGCGCCCTGGCCTGACCACGCCGACTATGTCGCCCCCACCGTGCGAACGGCTGTGAAACTGCTCATCTCCGGGCCGTTCGCAGTTGGGAAAACGACCCTAGTCGGGTCCGTGTCAGAAATTGCACCACTTCGCACCGAAGAGGTGATGACGGAAGCCAGCATCACCGTGGACGACCTGGCTGACGTCCCCAGCAAGGACACCACCACTGTCGCCATGGACTTCGGACGCATCACCCTCGGCAACGGTCGCGTGGTGCTGTACCTGTTCGGCGCCCCCGGCCAGGACCGCTTTCACCCCCTGTGGCGGGACCTCGCCTACGGCGCGCTTGGCGCGCTCGTCCTGATCGACCCACGCCGCATCGACCGATCATTCGACACCCTCAACATGGTCGAAGAACACAACCTGCCGTACGCCGTCGCCTGCAACAACTTCGACGGAGCCCCCGCGATCCCCGACGACCAGCTCCGCGCAGCGCTCGACCTCGACACCGACACACCCCTGGTGACGTGCGACGCCCGCGAACGGGCCTCGTCGATGAACGCGCTCATCGCCCTCGTTCACCACCTGCACTCCCGCACCAGCAAGGAGCACGTGTGACCCTCAACGACTGGACTCCACCCCCCGGCTGCCCAGCCCATCACGCCCCCGGACCGGTGCAGCTTTACGGCGCCGACTACGCCGCCGATCCGCACGCCGTCTACGCCCGGCTGCGTCAGTACGGCCCGGCCGCGCCGGTCGAACTCGCGCCCGGTGTCCACGCCGTCCTCGTCACGAGCTACCGCGCCGCGTTAGACGTGCTGCGGAACTCGCACCTGTTCAGTAAAGATTCCCGCCGATGGCGCGCACTGTCCGACGGCCAAATCCCCGCCGATCACCCGCTGATCCCGATGATGGGCTGGAGGCCAAACTGCTTGTTCTCCGACGGGTCCGAGCATTACCGCCTCCGTCAGGCGATCACCGACAGCCTCGACCGCGTGAACCCGCACGTCCTCCGCGAGGTCGTCCACCACAGCGCCGACCGCCTCATCACAGTGTTCGCCGGCGACGGTCACGCCGACCTGATCTCCCAGTACGCCTCCGGCCTTCCGCTGCTCGTCCTCAACTCGCTGTTCGGCCTCGACGACCGCTACAGCGACCGCCTGATCACCGCCATTGCCGCACTGTTCGACAGCGGAGACAACGCCACCGACGGAGACTCCGAGTTCCTCCGCTACGTGCAGGACCTCATCACAATCAAACGCACCACCCCAGGCCCCGACATCACCTCGTGGCTGATGTCTCACCCCGCCGGCCTCGCTGACGAGGAAGTCCTTCACACCTGCATCCTCATCATCGCCGCAGGCACCGAACCGGTGACACACCTCATCGGAAACACCCTCCGGCTACTGCTATGTGACCAGAGGTTTGCCGGGAACCTCTTCCGGGGCACCCTGCCGATCAGCGCCGCCCTGGACGAAGTCCTGTGGGAGCAGCCGCCCATGCAGAACTATGCCGTGCACTACCCCCTGTACGACGTCGACATGTTCGGCATTCATGTCGCTGCGGGACACCCGGTTGTCATTGGGTTCGCTGCCGCTAACACCGACCCCGACGTTCACGGGGGCGCAAGGACACGCATAGGCAACAACGCGCACCTGGCATGGAGCGCCGGCCCTCACAGCTGCCCCGCCCGCCGCCCCGCCCGCACGATCGCCTCCGCGGCCATCGAACGCCTCCTCGACCACCTGCCTGACATCACCCTGTCCGTGCCCGCCGAACAGCTCACTTGGCGGCCAGGGCCGTTCCACAGGGCCCTGAACGGCCTTCCCGTCCGATTCACCCCCACCATGAGCGCCACCACATCCCGACGCGTCACCACCTCCTAACCCCTCCGCCCCGACACGGAAGGAAGCGCATGGACCACCCCTCCAGCACCGTCCCCGGAGCCGACTGCCCAATCCGCCTTGACCCCACCGGCGTCGATCTCCACGCCGAGGCCGCCCACCTCCGCCAGACCGGGCCGGTCACCGCCGTGGAACTTCCCGGCGGCATCGTCGCATGGGCGGTCACCGACCACGCCACCCTTCGCGATGTCCTGGCCGACTCCCGCGTCTCCAAAGACCCCCGCCAGCACTGGCCCGCGTTCATCAACGGGGAAATCACCCCGGACTGGCCGCTGTACCTGTGGGTGGCCGTCACCAACATGTTCACCGCCCACGGCGAGCAGCACCGGCGGCTCCGCACGCTGATCGCCCCAGCGTTCACCCACCGCCGCACCCAGGCGATGCGGCCCCAGGTGGAGCGAATCACGGCCGACCTGCTCACCCACCTAGCCGACACCGCCCCCGGGCAGGTGGTCGACCTGCGGGAGGAGTTCGCCTACCAGCTGCCCATGCGCGTGATCGGCCACCTGTTCGGCCTGCCTGACGACCACCGGGACGACCTGCGCCGCGTGGTCGACAGCGTCTTCAACACGACCGCCGACGCCGACGAGGTCCGCAGCACGCAGCGCGACGTGCAAGCCACCTTGACCGCTCTGATCGCCGCGAAACGTGACGAGCCCGGCGACGACATGACCAGCGTCCTCATCGCGGCACGTGATGAGGACGGCTCCCGCCTGTCGGAGGCCGAGCTGGTCGACACGCTCCTGCTGATGGTTGCGGCCGGGCACGAGACCACCGTCAACCTCATCGACAACGCCGTCACCGCCATGCTGACCCACCCGGACCAGCTCGCGCTCGTCCGGCAAGGCAGCGCCTCCTGGGACGACGTCATTGACGAAACGCTGCGGTGGCAGGCGCCTGTCGCGCATGTCCCGCTGCGGTACGCCATCGAGGACATCACGATCGGTGGCACCACGATCCGCGTGGGGGAGCCCATCCTCGCGTCCTACGCCGCCGCCGGGCGCGACCCCGCCCAGCACGGCGCGGACGCCGACCGGTTCGACATCACCCGCTCCACCCGCCGTGACCACCTCGCGTTCGGCCACGGCGCCCACTACTGCCTCGGCGCGCCCCTCGCCCGGCTCGAAGCGGGCATCGCGCTCCCCGCGCTCTTCGCTCGCTTCCCTGACATCACGCTCGCTGTCCCTGCGGAGGAGCTGCGCCCGCTGGCGTCGTTCATCGCCAACGGCCACGCCAAGCTCCCGATCACCCTTCAGCCCTCCCCAGCGCACTAACCCTCCCGGAAGTCCGGCTGGGGCCCTGGTCACGCTGCTGAACTACGGCCCGTTCATCTCCTGGAGCGGGCGGGCCCTCGCCCGCACGACCTGCATACAGCAACGTGCTCCAGCACGGGCGCGCTGCTACACGACGATCCCCGGTGAATGTGGAAGGGCATGAGGTGAAGACTGCAACGGATGGTGCGGGGCAGCGTTGTGTGCTGTCCCGGCCGGTGAGGGCGACGACGGTGGAGTTCCGCGGGGAGCCCGCGGACGTGCCGATCATGTGCGACACGGTCCTGGCCGAGATCTGCAAGGTGGTCGACATCGCCGAAGCCGGCGGTGATGCAGCCGGGCTGCGGCTCCGGACCGGCGGCGGCGCGATGATCCGGGTGGTGGCCGGTGTCCCCGCAGCGGCAAAAGCAGCCCCTACGGCGACGCATACCCTCACCCTCGTTCTCGAAGATGCGGGTGCCCTGGCACCGGACCAGGCCGCTGCGGTGCTGGATGCGGTGCGGCGGCTGCCGTTTACTCCGGTGGAGATGGACGCCCTACGGCGGCAGATGCCCCTCACCGGAGAGCTGCCCCTGTTCCTCCCTGCGAACTGCCTCGCCTCGGTGGCGCCCGTGTTGACGGTGCATCACATGACCGACTTTCTGATCATGGTGGAGACGGTCCGCGCCCTTGGCGTGCCAGCGCAGGCGATCACCGTGCTGGACAAGGGGTACCGGTACCAGCACACCCACCGCGTTGACGCGCACCTAGCCGCCCAGGGAGTGCGGGTGTGGCCGTGGACCCGCACCGCTGACGCGCTGGCAGATCACGCGCAGCGGGCGGCCGCCATGGGCCGGTCCGGGCTGCTTATAGACGACGGCGGCTACACGCTGCCGGTGCTGCTCACCGAACGCTCCGACCTGCTGCCCGCTTACATCGGGCTCGTGGAGCAGACCATCTCTGGCATCACAAAACTTGAAAACTGGCAGCGCCGGTTGCCTGTGCCGGTGTTCTCTGTCGCCGAGTCGGCGCTGAAGGCGGCGGTGGAGTCGTACGGCATCGCCGACGCCGCGATACGAAACGTGCTGCGGCTGTTGCCGGACGAGAAGATGGAAGGCCAGCCCGCCCTCGTGGTCGGGTTCGGCCGGATAGGCGAGCAACTTGCCGAGGTCCTGCGGCAGCGGCGGATGCGCGTGGCGGTTTACGACCGGCGCCTGGTGCGGCTCATCGCGGCGCACGAACGCGGATTCCTCACTGGCAGGTGCCTGACCACGCTGCTCCGCGACCACCACCCTTTCCTCATTGTGGGCAGCACCGGCCGGACCAGCCTGCGAGGGGAGCATGCGGGCGCGCTCACCCGGGACTGCTACCTGGTGTCTACCACCAGCAGAGATCGCGAGTTCGCCGTCGCCGAGCTCGCTGGCGAAGCCACCCGGGTGGAAGACGCTGGCGTGCTCGGGACCCGCCTGCATCTACCTTCCGGCGCAGTGGCCACGCTGGTAGCGGATGGGATGCCGGTGAACTTCCACCACGCTGAGTCATTGCCGAACTCCTACGCCGACCTCATCCTCGCCTCCCTGATCGTGGGTGCCGCCACCCTGGCCACGCCGGGGCACAGCTTCCAGCCTGGCCACAACCTGGCAGAAACGGACACGGTTTTGGAAGGGTGCGGGCTCCTCGAGCGGTACTACGCCCGGTTCGGCCCTGGGAACGGCGCCTGATGACCACCATAACTAGGGGAGAGGAGCGGTTGTTCACCGCTTCCGACATGCACGCCATGTACGGGCCCGGCGTGGTCAGCGTGAGCTGGCACCGCCGCCGTGTCTGGTGCGAGATACGCGACCCAAGGGCGGCCATGCGGGTGGCACTGCAGATGGCCACGCGGCCCTGGGTAGACGCCGTCACCGTCCTCCCCCCGAACGCCAGCGTGTCGGAGGGTGGGCTGGCGCTCGCGTTCGGGGAACACCTCCACCAGGTGCGCAAGCGGCGCAACCTGCACGGAGCGTGGGTGACCAGCCCCTGCCGCCCACCCCTCCCCAGGTCGCGCCTATGTCGGCTGCCGCACCTGGTCACCGTCGAAGGCCCGGACGGCGAGTGGTGCGACACGGTGGTGTGGGAGGTCATGACTGCCGACCAGTTCACCGAATGGCTCGGCCGCCCACCCGATGAACTGGTGCGGCGGCTGGAGGAGTGGCTGCCGGGGCTGCTGCGCCTACGGGCCGCGGCGCGGGAGGGACATCTGCCGGACAGCCGCCCCCATCACATGCTGCGGGGGCTGCTGGCCGCCCGGTACCTATCGATCCGGCTCGTTCTCGAGCACCCGCACCTTTTCTCGACCCTGCTCAAGAACAAGGAGATGTGACCCCTGTGAGCAACAGCTGGACATCCGCGTCCGGGGCCGATCTTTCAGCCGGGTACGCGCGGCACGCTGGTACTCTGCGCGGCGCGCTGCGGCATGCACTGGTCGCCCGCGCGTTGCGGACGCACCTGCCCAGTTGGGAGCAGCGTGTGCTGGACGTCGGCGGTGGCGACGGCCACCAAGCGGTACAGCTGGCCCGCGCGGGGCATCACGTCACCGTCCTGGATCCCGACCCGGCCATGCTGCAGCGCGCCCAGGCCCGCGTCGAGGCGGAGCCCGACCACGTTCGCGGCCGCATCCGCCTGGTCGAAGGAGCTGGTGAGAACGCCGCCCAGCTGGTAGGTAGCGGGTTCGACCTGGTGTGCTGCCATGGCGTGCTGATGTACCTGCCCAACCCCGACCCGTTCCTTCACGCCCTCGCCGGCGTCGCCCGAGACGGTGGTCTGCTATCGGTGCTGACGAAGAACGGGCAGGCGCTAGCAATGCGGCCCGGCCTGGAAGGCCGGTGGGCCGACGCCCTGGCGGCGATGAACACCCGCCGGGAGATCGGTAACCTCGGCGTACCCACCCGCGCCGACACGGTCGGCGACGTGGAACGGATACTCGGCGAGGCCGACGCGGCGACGATCGCGTGGTACGGGGTGCGGGTCTTCACCGACCACCTCGGGGACACACCCGTGGGGGAAGGCTTCGACCAGGTCCTTGAAGCCGAATGGCAAGCTGGGGCGCGGGACCCGTACCGGCTGGTGGCCCGCCACTTCCACCTCATCTCCCGCCGGGTCGGGTCATGACCCGGGCGGTCCGCCCCGGGGTGGTGGGGGCCTGGCGGGCGGCGCGGGCATACTGCTCCCGCTCCTGCTTCCCCTACCACGCGGCGTGGCGGCTGTTCCGCCACGCCGGGGTGAAGGGCAACCCCACCTGGCACGAGTCGTTTTACCGGTCCTTGATCTGCGGGCGGGCGCCGTGGTGGCCGTCACGGATCCTGGTGTGCGGGTCGTCGGATGAGACAATGCCCGAGGTGCTGTCCCGGATCGCACCGACCGCGCACGTCACCGTCGCCGACGCCTGCCCCGCCCCCCTCGCCCTCATCCGAGAGTGGGCGCATCACGCGGGGACGTACGTCCAGACGATCCACTCTGCGGCACCAAAACTGGCAGAGGTAGGCGGCGCTTTCGACCTGGTCATCACCGACGGGTTGCTGTCGCTGATGCCCGACCCACACACCCGCGACGAGGTGATCCACCGGTTGGCGTCGCTGGTGGCTGACGACGGGCTGCTGCTATACACCACGCGCATTGCGGGGCCGGGCGGCCGACTGGAGTACGACGCCCCCGGCCGGGTGATGCAGGCCGCCGCAGCCCTGGCCTGGCCCGCCCCGCCCCGCGAGCGGTGGCGTCTGGCCCGCGACAAGATTGCCCGCCTGTCCCGCCCCGCGCCGTTCACCACCCCCGGCCAGCTAGCCGACGCGTTCCGCACCGCCTTTGAGAGTGTGCGGGTGTTCACTCGCCCTGGCCCGCCAACCCCTGCCCTGGCCGCCCATCCCGCGTTCTGGGCCGGGCGCGGCAGCATCTGCGTCGGCGTGGCCGCACTCACCCCCGTCAAGAGGCGACGCACGTGACCATTCAGATCACCACCACCCGCTACCGCCCCGACACCGCTCTGGACGACGAACTCGCCGACCTCGGCTACCAAGGGATGCGTGGCTGGGCCGACCAGCGGCCCGTCACCGCCACCCTGGTCCGGTCCAGGCTGCGCCCACCGTCTCCGACCGCGCCGGCCACCAGCCTGGTCCTGGCCCGCACCCCGTCTGGTGATCTCGTCGGCGCGGCCGCGCTGCGGCACCCCGCCACTCCGGACGGGACCGCCCGCCTGTGGGGGCCGGTGGTCGCACGGGAGTGGCAGCAGGCCGGCATCGGGTCGCGTCTTCTCACGCACGCCCAGGTGCTCTGGACAGGCAACGGGATGACCGTCGTGACGGCGGAGATCCCCGTCAACCGCGCCCACGGTTGCGAGCTGTTCGAGCGGGCCGGGTGGGCCCGCCTGCACGGGGCGGTCCTCCTCAAAGGGCCGATCACCCGACGGGACATGTCCAGGCTGGTGGTGCGCCCTCTCGACGCCGATGACGCCACCCGGCTGGCCACGCTATATCAGATGATCAACAGCACCGACGGGCCGCAGGTGGCCGCCGACACCTACCGCCGGTGGTCGTCTGACGAGCGGTTCGTCCCCGACGCCCTCCTCGCCGTGGACGGCCCCGACGACAGCCTGGCGGGGGTAGCGCTGGGGTACCCGCTGATCCACACCACCGCCGCCGAACCACCGGAGGTCCTCGTGGCGGACGTGCTCGTGCACCCGGCCGCCGACCGCGCCACGGTCGCCTCCGCGCTGATCACCGCGGTGATCGACGCCGGAGCCAGGCACGGCGCCCAAGTGGCGCGGGCGATCGTTCCCATCCACAACCGACCCCTCATCGGGGACCTGCGCACCGCAGGGCTGGAGCCCGCGGAGGACATCGTGTACTACCAGGCCCCGCCCGCGCCCGCCCTGCCCCGCCCGGAGGTGACCCGTGCAACCGCACGATGACGCCCTGCCGCTGCGGACGCTGGGCCGGTCCGGCATCACCGTCCCCGCCGTCGGAGTCGGCTGCTGGGGCATCGGCGGCCCGGGGGAGAACCTGGGGCTGCCGATGGGGTGGTCCACAGGCAGCGACGAAGCTGTTGCCGTCGCCGGGCTCGAAGCAGCGTGGCAGGCTGGGGCACGTCTGTTCGACACCGCCGACGTGTACGGGCTGGGCCGGTCCGAACGCCTACTGGGTCACCTCGTCGCGCGGGTGCCCCGCAAGGACATCGTGCTTGTGTCGAAGGTCGGATACTTCGCCGGCACCGCTGAGCACGGCTTCGAGCCCCGGCACATGCGCAGGCAGCTGGAGCAGACCCTGGACAACCTCCGCACCGACCGGCTCGACGTGTACTTCCTCCACCACTCGGCGTTCGGAGACCGCGACCGGTGGCTGCACGGCGCGGTCGAAGCGATGCGCAGCTTCCAAGCCGGAGGGCTGATCGGCAGCGTGGGGATGCGCGGCCCGCACCGCTTCGCCCTAGACCGGCTCACCACCTCCCCCTATGAACGCGACGACAAGATCGCCCGCTTTCAGGTGGTATTCGACCAGGTCCGCCCCGACGTACTGGCGGTGCGGGACAACCTGCTGTGCCCCCCAGCCCGGTCAGAAGGAATCTTCGCGTTCGCGCGGCAGCACCACGTCGGGGTGCTGGTGAACAAGCCGTTCGCGCAGGGCCTGCTCACCGGCTCCTACGACCCCGCCCGGATGCCAGTGTTCGGGCCGGGAGACCACCGTTCCCGCAAACGCTGGTTCTCCCCCCAGGCGGTAGCGGTGATCAACGAAGGGTTGGACAGGCTGCGGCGCCTGGTGGGGCCGCACCGACAGGACCTGGTGCGGATCTGCCTGTGGTCGTGCCTGGACCGGTACGCCCACGCCGTGGTGCTGGCCGGGTTCACCCGCCCCGAGCACGTCCGGACCAACCTCGCCGCCGTCTCCGCAGGGCCGCCGCACCCGACGGTCATCGCCGAGGCGCGCGAGGTCATGGCCGGGGTACAGGCCGCGCTCGACGCCCAGGGACAGGTGTTCGTGGACGAAGCGGGGCAGCCGTGAACGGGCCGCAGATGAGCCTGGTGCCGGCACCGGGTCACCGGTCAGCCACGGGCATGCTGCGGGTGATCACGTTCAACGTGCAGCACGCCGCGCCCGGCCGGGCGCACCGGCAGGCGGACTGGATCGCCGCCAGCACCGCAGACGTGGTTGTGCTGACCGAGGTTGGCCATGGCGAGCAGACGCCGCAGGCGATGTGCGAGCGCGGGTTCGCCGTGCACGACATCGACGGCGGGTTCGACTACCGCACGGTGATCGCCTCAAGAGTCGGGGACCTCGAACCGGCCCGCGAGGTCGCCACATCGGTCATGCCGCACCGCGCCCCCGCCGCCCGCCTTCATCTCGCAGGCAGCGCCACGGTGGGGCTGGTGGGGCTGTACGTGCCGTCGCGAGGGCCCAGGCATCGCCGTAACGTCGACAAACGCGCCTTCCAGCAGGCTGTCGCCGAGCTTCTCCCCACCCTGCATGCGGAGATGAAGCTCACCGGGCCTGTGATCGTCGCCGGTGACCTGAACGTGGTCGAGCCCGGTCACGTCCCGCATCACACGGTGTTTCGTAGCTGGGAGTACACCTTCTACTCCGGGTTCATCAAGGCGGGCCTCGTCGACGCCTACCGGCACCTGCACCCCGCTGCCGTCACTCACTCATGGTTCGGCCGGAACGGCTCCGGCTACCGGTTCGACCACATCTTCACTACCCACCCGGAGACGGTCACCGGGTGCGCGTACCTGCAAGAGCCGCGAGTCCTGCGGTTGAGTGACCACGCGGCGATGACCGCGACGTTCACTGTCACTCCCTAACCCCCTTCCTTACCAGCACGACCCCAGGGCGCCCATGCCGCGCCCTCGGGTGAGTTCGCCATGCCCAAAACACCCCCAATTTGTGGAGGTTTCGCATGCCTGCAATGGTCCTCCCCGACAGCACCGCCCTACTTCTCAACGCGGTCAGCCACCTCACTCCGCTCACCCCCCGACCAAGCGCAGGCGCTACAGGCAGTTCCCCGCACCCAGCCCGCCGCCGTCGCCCAGGCCGTCCAACAGATCCTGCCAGGTCACCAGGTGGTGGTGGCTGGCACCCTGGAACGGCGCCTCCTCGCCGCCACCACCACCGGCGGACAATGGCTGCTGGCCGACCTGTCCGGACAGCCGCACGACACCCGCAACTGGCCCACCTGGGCCCAGAAGGGCGTACGGCTGCATCAACCCAGCGACTGGCTCACCACCGCCGACCTCAGCCCAGAGGCGGTGACCCGCCTAACCCGCCCCCGCATCCTGCTCGCCGCGCTGTACCGGCCCGAGTACTTCCCCCTCCCCAGGTTCCCCCTCGCCACCAGCGTGCGCAATAGAAGATGCAGACCCTCGCGGCTCGGAGTGCTCCAGCGGCTTCGTTCGTCCACAGCCAGCAGCACCAGCAGAGCCGGGATCACCTGAGCAGCGGTGGCGAAGGAGTCGGGCGGAAACGGCGGCTCGGTCACATCGGACGAACGGGTGTGGTGGATTCACCGTTCCTGACGGCTTCGGCCGATGGGGGCCGTCATCCTCGTCGTCGTGGTCGCGCTGGTCGTCCTCGGGACGAGTAGCGCCAAGATCGACCGCTAATTCCGGTTCCGGGACTCCCCAAGGGCCAGTCCGACTCGTGTCGGCTGACGCCGATAAGTCCCTTCGTCTCGGCGGTCATCGACTCCACTATGCTGGTGCATGTGATGCAGCGCCGATGTGAGGTCATTGAGCGCGTCGGCCAGCGCGAGGCTAGCTGCTGGATGCAGGGTGATGCTCGTCGACGGTCCACGGGCCGCTGCAGAGGCCGAAGTTGGCGCGAGGTTCAGTAGTGCGACCCCGGCGATGATCAGCGCGATGGCGACGATCTTTACCCAGCTCGCCGGTTCACGGAACCATAGGGCGCCAATGACCGCGACGGCGGCGGTGCCTGCGCCGGACCAGATGGCATATCCGACGCTCACCTCGAGTCCCGCCTTCAGACCCTGGGCCATGGCGACGTAGGAGACTACGTAGCCGGTGATGATCAGGGCGGTCACGCCTCGGTTGGTGAGGCCTTCGCTGGCCTTGAGGCCGCAGGTGGCCGCTACCTCAACGATGATCGCGATGGCCAGGTATGTCCAGGCCATCGCGCTAGCACGCGCTTTCATGGCTCGCGACAGGCACGCCTGTCGCCGCTCGAACTCGGTCGACGGTCTCGGCAATCACGGCATGACGTGCTCCTGGGGGGAGCGAGCCGTCCGAGGAGTGGTTGCTCCAGAGCACCACCACGGCGGTGGTGGTTGTGCGCAGGTGAATGGTGCACAGCCGTCCGAGCTCGGCTTCGAGGTCCATGATTGCCTGGAGATCGTCGGCGATGGCTGGGGCGTCGCTGTGCCGGGGGACTTGGCGCGCCTCTTCGAGCAGGGCCAGCCACTTAATCCGCCGTGAGGTTTCCTGTGTGGCGGCCTCGATGGCGGCTTCGATTGGCGAGCCTGGGTGAGCCTGGAGGTAGTTCTCGGTGTCGGTTACGGCCTGCTGGGCGGTCTGCTCAACGTCGGCCAACAGCCTCTTCTGGGCATGGCTAAGGTTGATGATGCGCCGCTTGAGGTCGGGGGAGCTCCACCCTTTCACGTGCAGCTCGTAGGCGGGGCCGGCGGAGGCGTCCACGTTCCAGCCGTACGCGCGCAGTGCGCGGAGGCAGCGCTGCTGATCGGCCCAGTTGACGGAGTGCACAGTGACGCTGCCGTCAGGCCCTGCCAGGGCCTGGGTCTGCCATGTGCTGGCCCGGGCACAGATGAGTGCGACGGTGGGTGGCGAGGCGCTCATGAATCGCTCCAGCGTTGGTCCAAGGCGGACGACAAGACAGAAACGCGGGTCTTTACTTCTGTCAACATCATTGTCAAGACGATGAGTGTAAACGTGCCCGGACCTTCATCAGGAGGACTTTCCCGGGCGTTATGGGTCCGTGACACGTAAGAGCGGCCACCGGGTTCCGGTGGCCGCTCTTACGCCCTCGCAATTCAGGACCGGGTCAATCCCACGCCACCGGCACGTGCTCAGGGCCGGCGATGGCATGGCCGGCCTTGAGCGGAACCTCTTCGGCAGGAACGGCCAAACGGAGGTTGGGTAGACGAGTCGTGAGGAGGGTGAGCGCGACCTCTACCTCGGCCTGACCGAGATGCCGGCCGATGCAGTAGTGCGCGCCGTAGCCGAACGACAAGTGGTGAGGTTGGGCTGGGCGGTCGAACCGCATGGTGTGCGGGTCGGAGAAGACGCGGGGGTCGAAGTTCGCGGCGTCATGGGAGGGGATGACGATCTCGCCCGCCCTAAGATGTGCGCCGCTGGGCAGCACGGTGTCGCGGAGGACACGCCGCGGCATCGCGTCTGCGGCCGAGGTTGAGAACATCCTCTGCAACTCGGTGGCCGCGCCGGATACCGCACTGGGATTGGCGACCAGGTAGGCGTAAGCGGTCTCGTACTCCTCATACGGGTGAGTGAGCAGCACCAGGACGGCCGTGCCGATAGAGCTGGCGGTCGTCTCCCATCCTCCGACCAGCAGCGCGAGCGGTAGCTTGACCAGCTGGTCGAAGGGCAGGTGGGTGCCCTCGGTGGCGATCTGCGTCAGCAGGTCGTCGGTCGGCGCCTGCCGCCGTTGGTCGATGAGGCCGGCCAGATACATCGCCATGGCTTGCTCTGCCGCCGACACCTCCTCACGCGGCAGGGAAGTCGAAAGGAACGCCTCACCCCACACCCGCAATTGCGTGCGTTCCTGCTGCGGCACTCCGAACAGGTCGCCGATCACATCCAGAGCGAACGGGAGAGCGAAGTCGTCGATCAGGTCGGATGCCCCGTTTCTGATCATGCCCTCGAGATGAACGCGCGCGCTGGTTTCGATTCTGTCCAGCAGGCGGTCGAGAGCCTGCGGGGTGAAGCGGTCGCGAACCACCCTGCGGACGGCGGTGTGCTCATCTCCGTCGAGCCCAAGGAGAGTCCCTTCCAGCTCAACGTCGTCGACGTCCAGCGCGGCGGTTCGACTGAACTCCGGACCGCGTAGGACGTGCCGTACGTCCTGATAGCGGGTGATGAGTCTGGCGGTGGTGCCGTTGGCGCGGAGGACGTCGGCAACGCCTGTGCCTGCCTCTCGAAGAGCGTGGTACCTGTCGCTCTTATAGAGACCAGGGCGGTTCACCCCGCCTTCGTCCAGGTCAAAGGGGTGGATGATCGGGCAGGCGGAGGGAGGATGCGCGGAGCTGCTTGTGGCCGTCATCGCGAGGTCGACAACCCTTTCATGTGGTGCTACTTCACTGGGGGATTGTGCGTCCGGCCGGCTCCGCTGAGGGCGGGCGGGGCTCCGTCCGCGAGGCGCAGACCCGGGCAGGGCGCGGCGGTCTTAGGCGAGGAACGCGAAGCTGAGCCCACAAACGGCTGCGCCGACGAGCGCGCCTACAACGACCTCGGCGGTGGTGTGATGACCGAGACGAAGGCGGGACCACCCCACGGCAACCATCCCCGCGATGAGTGCCGTCACGCCGGGCAGGGGGACCGTGTAGGCCAGGCAGCAGACGACGACGGCGCCGGCCGCAACGGCGGCGTGGTAAGAGATGTCCCAGCGGATCGTGATAGGGGCTGTCACCAGCAGGATGCACAGTAACGCGACGTCGGCTGCCAGCACCTCGCGCGGCGCTTGACCGATAACGAGCGCTGCCACCCCGATCAGCAAGGAGACCAGCGCGACCGCGACCTGCCGGGGAGGCTTTCCCCCAGCCTGGACAGTGGCGGCTTGAGCTCGGCGGAGCCGGCGGGCATGCAGGTAGGGGAGGATGCCGGTGAAGACAGCGGGCACGACACCCCACATGCCGCCGTACCACCCGGCGGCGTGCCAGCCGATCGCGATGGGAAGGGCAGCGGCGAGAGGAACGGGTGCGAGCAGCGTTGATACGAGGTGAGCGGCGAGCTCAGGGGGAGAAGTGGGCCTCATGACGGTGGCTGCACCCATGGATCCAGCTCCTTATTCGGCGGGAGTGGGGGCGGGGACTGTGGTGGCGAAGTGGGAGACGAAGGGGTTGCTGCGGAATTCGGTGGCGACGTCGGCCAGCCAGGCGATCGCGCTGCGCAGGTCGTCCTCCCGCGGGTCCTGGTAGGACCAGGAGGTCGGCCGCATCTCCCCGGCGCGGGGGCCGTGCTGGAGGGCGTAGGCGATCGACGCCGCATGCGCCACGGCCTCCACTTTGCCCTCCGGTATTTCGGCGGCTCGGGCTGTCAGCCGAGCACGGTTGAGCGCCGCGGCGACACCAGGACTCGCGAACATCAGCGTGAGCGCATCGAACAACTCGGTCACCTGCGCGAGCAGTCTCATGTGCTGCTGAGGAAGACGCTCACTGACGCGAACGACTTCGGGGTAGGCGCTGCGCAGTTCTTCCCACAAGGGGGTGATCGCCCGCAGATACCGGCGGGTCTGCAGGTACTCCAGCGGCACAGACAGTGCCGGAACAGTCAGCGCCACGAAGCCCAGTGCGTGAAAGGGCATGTTCACCGTGTAGCTGAAGGAGGCCGACCAGGGGACACCCGGCTCCGGCAGACCTACCACCTGAGGAACTAGATACAGCATCGTGTAGATCGACCGGGTGGACGAGCCGACCGTCGAGGCCACCAGCATGTACAGGCTCGTCTTCACCAATCGCGACGTCGCTGTGTGCGCCAGGCCGCGGAAGCGGACCATCTGCGTGGCGAGCGCGTACACCATGTAGATCTCGTATCCGGCCAGGCACAGCCATTGGGGCGGGGTTCCGTGGCCGGCTCCTACCGCCGCGTAGGCGGACTTCTCCTCGAGGTGGAACGCGACTGCCGTGGTCGACAAGACGGCCGCGATGAGCCCGGCGCGGATCCAAAGGCGTCGAATCTCTCCGGCCCAGGGGTTGTAGCCCCGCTCCGGCGCGACGCACCAGCAGAGAATCCCCGTCATGGCCGAGATCGTGAACACCATGGTGCTCACGAATGGCAGGCTCGGGTGAGCCGACGCGGCCACCCAGGTCGAGATGAGGGGCTGCTGGACGGATACCACGACGCAGCCGGAGAGCAGAGCTATCGAAATGAACAGGTGCTTGGCTGATTTCCGGGCGCCGGGCAGCCGCATGAGGGCGATGATCCACATCGCCGTGAGACAGACAGCGGTGACGCTGTCACTCATCGGCAAACGGGTTATGCAGCGGGCCGACCAGCTTCTGGAGCATGTTGACCCTCTCGGGTCTCTCATCGGAACTGGCCAGCCACCCTCGGCGTAAGCGGTCGCCGAAGATCATGCTGATCATGTCGGCCTCTTGCTCTGTTTGGCCGAGCCAGTTGGTGCGGCCCATTACTGCCTGAATGTCGCCATCGAAATGCGGAAACGAGCCGCGGGGCAGGGTGACGGTGCGCAGTTGAGTGGCGGAGGTGTCGAGGTGCCCCGCGAGGAGATGCCCGACCTCATGAAAGAAGATCATCACCTGTAGGGCTAGGGGGACATTGTCGGCGTAACCGATGATGTCGGCATCTCTCGTCTTCGCGCAGATTCCGCTCACGCCATGGCAGGAGTACAGGCTCTCCATGGCGGCGGGGTCAAAAGGGTGTGCATAGACCGGCCTTCCGCGCCATGTGCTCAACCGCTCACAGAACTCCGGGATGGAGAACGGGTGCAGGAGTTTGAGCGCTTCTGCGTGATCTCTACGCAGTCGCTTGATAACGTCGTCCTGCCCGCGGCGCAGACGCTGTAGCATCATGGACCTCTCACGTGCGGGAAGTGCTGAGGTGGGGCGAAAGTGCGAGAATGCCCCGAGACTGGTTGATAGCGGTTACGGGCGGCTGTCGCCGGCGGACGGAGGTGCCTCCACGGGAGGCAGCCCATTCTGATTCAGCACGAAGTTCACGAATGTCACGATCTTGTCCTGGTTCGCCGGATCGAGATCCTGCATGGCGCGCGTGACCAGCACCTCGATGCGATTGGGTGACGACTGCTCGTCGGTGCTGTCCTGACTGTCGCCCCGTCCGAGATCATCAGGCGGAGCACTGGCGCCATGAAGCCTCAGGTAGTCCGCCCGCGCGTTCGGGAAGATCGTCTCCAGGGCTTCCAGAGTGTCCCACGTTGGGTTCGTGGCTCCGCCCTCGATCATGCGTCGCGCAGTGCTCTCGGCGATGCCGGTGCGGTTGTACACGTGCCGAGGTTTCCAGGGGCGGCCGGTAGCAGGATCAGGCCTGGTATCGAACAGATATTTGATCCATTCAGCGATGCTCGTCATCGTCCTGAGCCTCCGCGATGCCGCCATGTATGGAGATGAGTCCACCATATATGGCGCGGAATCTTGACATAACCCCGACGAACCAACCATCTTGAGTAGCCATATATGGCGGATGGTTCAGCATTTCCACCATATATGGCGTACGCCGAGGTGGCGTGCGCGCTGCCAGCCCTCGGACGCCTCCATCGGGGAAGCGCCCCCAAGGCGAGACAGATGGGAGGCCATCGTTGAGCGACTGGACACTCCGTCGAGATATCCGCACCCCGCCCCCGTTCCGTCCGAGCACGCCGGACCTGGGGTGGGAGACAGGGCCGTGGACGATGGGGGAGACCATGCACGGCCTGTACAGCCGCCCCAGCAGCACCGGCGTCAGAGCCGTCGCCATCCTGAACGGCTGGGAGGTGTCCAGTTGGACCGAGCTCCCCATGCCGGTCGACCCGCCGCTCACCAGCCCCTGGAACCGTATCCTGGCCGCGCCGGCCGACTCCGACGTCGCCGCCCACCTACGGCACGCGAGTCCCGAGGTGGACTGGCGCGAGTGGCCGGTCACGGCCGTGCTCGACGGACATCTGGCCTACTGCGACACCTCAGTCACCTATCAGCAGCTCGCGGCCCTGCACGCGCGCATCGAAGCCAAGGCCTCCAGCGTGGAGATCCGGGTCGTCGGCGGCAATGCCGACACGGTCAAGGTCCGCATGGCCACCACCGCAACCGTCGACGAGCTGTGGGACATCCCGGCGCTGATCGCCGCCTATCAGGACGTCCTACCGGCGCCCCTGGCCGAGCGGGAAGCCGAGGCCCTGCTACGCCACCAGCACCGGCCCGTCTCCTGGTACGTCGACCGGCCTGAGGACCTGGCAGAGGTCGCGCTGTCGGTTTGGGGCTTGATCACGGGCGACAACCCCGCGCACACCGCCCTGGAGATCACGCGTATCGCCCGGGTCCGGCCCCGGTCGCCGCAACCCATCCCCTAGACCACGGCGAGCGCCGTCGCCTCGAACTCTTCAACCTCGCACGTGCCCACCGCTGCCCGCCCAAGGGACGTCGAATGACCACGCACGTCGCCTCAGCTCCCTCGACTTCCGCGGCCTCCCCATCTGGGCCTGGCCGCCGAGCGCGCCACGCCGCCATACCCAGGCGTCAGCCGCTCACCCCACTCGTGTGCACGTTGGCCATGGCGCTGCCCGGGATTCACGTCACGACCGCCACGCTGACCATTGCGTCAGCGGCCACGGACAACGGCCCGGCCGGCGCCCCTCTCGCCGACGCGCTGCTGATTGCGGCGCTGGTGCCGGCAGTCACCGCGTTCAACGTGTGCCGCTGGTTGGCCGACCGAGTGGGGCGGCGTCGCATGCTCGTCGCCACGTCGCTGATCCTCGCCGCCGCAGCCATGACCGCCTTCACAGCGTCCGCGGATGCGGTTCTATTCGCCGCGGTTGCCCTGCAAGGGGCTGCGGCCGCAGCCGCAGTTCCGTGCGCAGCCGGTCTCTACCTCGAGCACTGCACGACGCGAGGACGCGCAGCGGCCGTCGGCGTGTCCACCACGGGATTCGCTGCCGGTGCCGCATTCACCTGCCTGGCCGGTGCCGGCCTCGCATCCCAGGCAGGATGGCGCGGGGTGTATCTGGTGAGCGTCGCTGCCGCCGGGCTGCTGCTGATCGGCCTCGCGTGGGTGCCTGACACTCCAGGGTGGCGCAGAGCGCGCCGCCCCGATCCGGCCCGGGAAGCGCTGGTCGTGGTCGCGGCCGCCACGTTGCCGACAGCCGTCTTCTTGTCGGCTGGCATCTGGAGCCTGTTGACGGCTGCCGCGGGGACAGTAGCGCTGGCCGGTGCGGGGTGGCGCCTGGTCGCGAAGGACACCGGAAAGCCCAGCTTTACCGGCGTCGCAGTGACCCTCTGCGAAGGAGCGGCGGCCTACTTGGTGCTTCTGGCCATCCCGCTGCTCGTGCAGCCGGCGGGGCAGGGGTCCTGGGCCATGGCGGCTACCGCGGCAGGACCACTGGCCGCAGTCGCGGGAGCCGCGCTCGGCCGTATGACGGTACGGGCAGCCAGCCCCCGGTTGACGGTCTACGTCGGCGCGGCCACCGCCGCCGGGGGAGCCGCGTGGCTGCTGGCGGCCGGGGCCGGTGCCCTCAGCAACGCGCCGCTGTGGGCACCGGCTCTCATCCTGGCCGGACTAGGACTGGGAGCGACGCACACCGGCGCCTGGCAGGCGGGCCTGGCCGGCGTGAGCAGCCGACGCCATGTCGCGGGCCTGACCGAACTCGCGGCCGCGCGCCACCTGGGCGGGACACTCGCCGCCACGACCATCTACGCCGCGGCGAGCCGAGCAGGTGGTGCGAGCGTGCCCGCCGGGCAGGCTGCACTGGCTGTGGGCGTTGGCGTGCTCGTGCTCGCCGGCCTGACCGCTCTGATCGTGCGCGCCCGGCAGCGCGTCACTCCAGCGCCGGTCCAAGCACGCCCGGTCCCTCCACTGGCCCCCCGAGGTCTGCCCCGCGGCGTGATCGCTGACCTGCAGACGGCAACGGCCGACCTCGTGGAGGCGATCAAAGCGGATCTGGACGGCCCGGCGGCCCAGTGCGCCTGCCACAGCGGCACGACCGGCACCGCGGTCGCCCCGGCACCCCAAGCACCTGGTCGCCGGGAGGTGCTTGCTGCGCATCCCGGCGGCGGTCCCTACCGCCGCGACCCCTATCCCCGCACGCATCAGCCGTCGGCCACGTCGACGCCTTCGGCAGTCGCCTGATCCGCTACCACCCCTGACTCCAAGGACAGCAATGGCCAACGCCACCCCCTCCCGAAACCGCCGCGGGCGATCGACGTACGACTCGTCCTGGCTGCCCACCCGCTACACCCCTCGCGGCTCGGATACGGGCGACGACACCCGTACCTTTCTGTCGGCGATCCGACGCAACCCCCGGCAGCTCGGCGCGATCGCCCCCAGCTCACGCCGTCTGGCGGATCTGGCCGCGAGCATCGTGCCTCAGACAGCGGCGGTCGTCGCCGAGCTCGGCCCCGGCACCGGCGTCATCAGCGACGCCATCCACCGCCGCATGCGCGACGGGTCCGGCAGGCACCTGGCGATCGAGCTCAACCCGGACTGCGCGCGCCACCTGGAGCGCTCACGGGGCGACTGGCTGGAGGTGATCCGCGGCGACGCCGCCGAGCTGGGCTCCCTGCTGTTCTCCGCAGACGTGACCGAAGTCGACGCCGTCGTGTCCGCACTGCCTTGGACGCTGATGGGCAGCGATACCCAGCAGGCGATTCTCGGCGAGGTCGCCAAGGCGATGGCCCCAGGCGCCGCATTCACCACCGTCACCACCGTGACCGCGCTGCCGTGGCCGGCCGCCCGCCGCTTCCGCGGCCTGCTGCGCGAGGTTTTCCGCGACGTCCACACCACCAGCATGGTGTGGCGCAACGTCCCCCCAGCGCTGCTGTACGTCTGCCGCAAGCCGCGCGAGGCCCGCACATGACCGCCGGCGAACTGCTGGCCGGGCGCCTGCTCGGGCGGTACCGGCACCGTCTCACGCATCGGCTGCCCGGCCCAGTCGACATCGTCCACTGCCTGCTGGATGGCGGGTGGACACCCAAGGACGTCTCCGACAAGCGCCGCATTCCCATCTGCCACGAGGGCCTGCCGGAGCCGGATGCGGGGCGCTCGGTCGTCACCTGGGTAGGACACTCCACCTTCCTGCTCCAGCTCGGCGGCGTGACGGTGCTCACCGACCCCGTCTGGGGAGAGGTCCCCGGGGTCAAGCGCCGCCTCACGCCGCCCGGCATCGCCTGGGAGGACCTGCCGCGCGTCGACGTCGTCGTCATCAGCCATGACCACGTCGACCACATGGACCGGCGCACGCTCCGGCAGCTTTCACGCGAGACCACGATGGTGGTCCCTCTCGGTGTTGGCAGATGGCTGCGCCGGACTGGCTTTCGTGACGTGCGCGAGCTCGACTGGTGGGAGTCGACCGAGGTCGGCGAGGTCCAGATCGGCTGCGTTCCGGCCCATCACTGGTCCGGCCGGGGCCCGTTCACTCTGTGCGCGACGCTGTGGGCCGGATGGATCCTCACCACCGGGCGGGAGCGGATCTACTTCGCCGGCGACACCGCCTACGGCAACGGCTTCAAACAGATCGGCGCCCGGTACCCGGGCATCGATGTCGCGCTGGTCCCCACCGGCAGTTATGAGCCGCGGTGGCTGCAGCAGTCAGCGCACGTCGAGCCGGGTGAGGCTGTGCAGATCTGCCAGGACGTCGGTGCCCGCGTCCTGGTGCCGATGCACTGGGGGACCTTCCTGCTCGGCCGCGAAGCGATCCTCGCGCCGGCCACGGAAACGGCCCGGGCCTGGGCCGCCGCCGGGAAAGACGCCTGTGACCTGTGGCTGCTGGCCATCGGTGAGAGCCGAATGCTCGATCCCTCCGCGCCGCTCCATGAGCGGCGCGGGCCGGGCACGGAGGCACCTTCTGATCACGAACCGTTTCCGCGCCTACTTCGCCAATCCCCTTCGTGAAGGGCCGATCCACCGACCATGACCACGGCATCAGCAACGCAGGCGATCCCCCTGATCGACCTGAGCGACCTCGACGACAACGCGGTGCAGCAGACCGACACCGCCTGCCGCGAGGTCGGCTTCGTCCGCCTGACCGGACACGGCGTGTCCCCCGACCTCATCGACCGGGCCTTCGAGGTGTCCCGCATCTTCTTCGACTCCCCGCAACGCGTGAAGAAGGCATGCACGCGGCAAGGCAGCTTCCTCGGCTACCACGGGCCGGACACCCTGCGGGCGTCGACGACCAGCACCGGCCCCCGCGACCGCAAGGCGACCTACGCCGTCGGGCGGGAGCTCGACGAGGGGGAGCGTTGCACCGAGTTCACCCCGCCGAATGCGTGGCCGGCGGGAATGCCGGAGGTACGGAACACGCTCAGCGCCTACTACGAGGCCATGCATCACCTGTCTGTGCGCGTCAGCAACTTGTTCGCGCTCGCTTTGGGACTGCCGGCGAACCATTTCCGGCAGTCCCTGCACCGGCACCTCAGCTGGCTCACCTCAATCGACTATCCGAAGGGCGGCCGTCGGCTTAGGCCTGACCAGATGCGGTTCGGTGAGCACCGCGACCGCGGCCTGCTCACCATCCTGGCCAGCAGCGCCGAGGGCCTGGAAGTGCGCGGCGACGACGGGTGCTGGTATCCCGTCCCCGCAGACCCCCACAACCTGATCGTTAATGTCGGCAGCATGCTGGCCAACTGGACCGGCCGCCGATGGGTTTCGCCCCTGCACCGCGTGCGGCCGCCGCTGGCGGGAGAAGGGCGGCGGCAGTCGCTGGTCTTCTTCACCAACCCGAACCCAGCGACCTTTCTCACGCCGCTGCCGCTGCCTGGCACCACCGAACTGCCGCTGTGGGCGGGGCCGCCGCGCACCGTGGGCGACTACCTGGCCTCCATGCTCAGCCTCTACGCCCACGCCTGACCCGCACGACGCGGTTCACCCGCTCCACCGGCACCGGCCCTCACCGGCTGCTGGTCCACGATGAAAGGCGAACCCCCATGCCTACCATTCCGACCCTGCACCGGCAGGGTGATCTCGTCCACCCTGAACTCGTGTCCGGCGACCTCGGCGCCGCCGCCGCCTTCTACGGGGCGGTGCTCGGCTGGGACTACGTGCCCGGCGTCGTCGGCCCGCACTACATCGCGACCATCGACCAGGTCCACTGCGCGGGCCTCGCCCACACCACGACCAGAACCTACGACGTGCCCCTGGGGTGGTGCCCCTACCTCGCCGTCGACGACGTGGACAAGACGTGCACGCTGATCCTCGAACACGGAGGCCGGGTCGTGCAGCCTCCGGCCGACATCGGCCAGGCCGGCCGGATCGCCTTCGCCGCCGACCTCGACGGCGCCGTGCTCGGACTGTGGCACAGCGGGCCCGAACCGGGCACGCACGTCGTGGGCGAGCCGGGCACCATCTGCGCAGCCGAGCTCGTCACCCCTGACCCCCAGCGCGCGGCCGACTGGTATCACGAGGTCCTCGGCTACGAACTGCACCCCGCCCGCGACGGGTCCCGCAGCTTCGGCCGGCTGCAGGCCAACAGCGAGCACCTGGACCTGGTCATCTCTCCGCAGACGCACCAGCCGCCGCGAAACCACTGTCGCTGGCTGATCTACCTGGGAGTCGACGACCTGACAGCGGCCGAAACGGCAGCGGCAGAGGCCGGCGGCGCGGTCGTGCACGCAGCTGAAGACAGCCTCGCCGGGAGAGTCGGCTTCATCGCCGACCGCGACGGCGCGGTGGTGGGCCTGCTGGAGATCGCGGTGGAGGGGGCACGGTGAACGGCCTTCGCAGCGACACCGACACCCCGCCGGACGCACTGATGCAGGTCAACGGAGATGAGTTGGCGCCGGCGGGCGGCAGGCGGCCCAGGCGGCTGGTCGTCGCCATGACCGGCGCGACCGGCGTCATCCTGGGCATCCGGCTGCTGGAGGTGCTACAGGCGCAGGAGGTCGAGACCCACCTGGTGGTCAGCGACTGGGCGGAGCGGACGATCAGGATCGAAACCGACTACAACCTCAGCGACGTGCAGAGTCTCGCCACCAGGACCTACCGGTACGACAACCAAGCCGCGCCGATCTCAAGCGGGTCCTACCCCGTCGACGGCATGGTGATCGTGCCGTGCAGCATGAAAACCCTGGCGGAAGTGGCCCACGGCCTCGGCGGGAACCTCATCACCCGCGCCGCCGACGTGATGCTAAAGGAGCACCGGCCGCTGGTGATCGTGCCGCGGGAGACTCCGCTCAGCGAGATCCATCTGCGGAACATGCTCACGCTGAGCAGGATGCACGGGGTCACGATCGTCCCTCCGATGCCCGCGTTCTACAACCGCCCTGCCAGCATCGGCGACGTCGTCGACCACATCGTGGCCCGGGTTCTGGACCAGCTCGGCATCGGCAACGACCTGACGCCACGGTGGAGCCTCAGCCCGCGGGGGCGCGCGCCTCGTTCGCAGCGCAACTCCGAATCCGTCCCGACGGCGTGAGCGGTGCCATCCAACCCATCACTGCAGTGCCGGCCTTGCGCCCGTCGGTCGCACCGGGGGTAGGCCTTCTCCGCCGGTGCCCGCTCACGCGGGCCCGGCCTTGGTGAAGGAACACACCTTTACGCGGCCAGCTCGAAGGCCAGCGAACGGATTCTGCGCCGTATCCGCCCCTCGTCACACTTCGGAGGAAGCCCTATGGCAACGCGGTGCGGGAGCACGCTCCCGCCTCGGGTGATGGCATTGCTGTCTGACGACGCACGGCAGCAGCCGAGGGGACAGTGCCTCATCCTGACCACTGTCGACGCCGACGGCCAGCCGCGTTCATGCCTGCTCAGCGCCGCGGAGTTGCTCGTGGTCGACCGGCAGCGTCTACGCGCCGTGGTGTGGCCGGACAGCGCTACTGCCGCCAACATGGGCCGGGGCAGTCCGGTGCTGCTGCTCATCGCCGCGCCGCCGGACGTGTTTCACATTCGCGCCGAGCCGAGGCGCCTGCCGTCGGCGCCGGCCAGCTCTTTGGCCCGGTTCGAGCTGCTCATCACGGCGGTGGAGGTCGATGTCCATGCCGGCATGCCTGTCATCTCCGTGATGCGTTTCGCTGCCCGGCCGCAGCTGAGCGATCACATCCTGCGTACCTGGCGCGAGCAGCACGCCGCCCTCGTTTACGAGCCGACCTGACAGTGCCTCAGCCGGCTGGCCGCTCACGCTGCTCCCTGGCAGCGGCTGCGGGCGGAGCGGAGGTATCGAGCGCGGTCTCCAGTGCGCTTTGGAAGGCCTGGGTGGCCTGCAGCAGGTGCCGCAGTGCCGTCGCGGTGCGGTGCGGCAAGGGGGAAGGAAGGGCCGGTCGATGACCGTACGGGGTGAGGTTGTCCACGGTGGGCGCGTCAGCGATGGCCGCCTGCTGGGAGCGGTGTCCCGGCGATTCGCCAGCCAACGTGCGAGCAGGATGGGCGGGGCTGGGATGATCGGGCAACGACAGGACCTGTCCGAGGACATCCCCGGTGTGGGGATCGTGCGCCAGGTCGGGTCCAGGCCGGCGCCGGGCGGCTGGCGGTGGGGGAGTCCGCCACAGGTCCCGCCCCACCTGTCCTGCCCTGGACTGTCTGGGCAGTGGCGGCCATTGCCGCGCTTCGTCCTCGGCCTGGGATTCAGACCGTGCAGACAAACCGGTCTCCCTGCGCTGGCCTCGGCCGGCCGCCAGGGCAACGGCACCGAGCACCAGGGCGACGCCGAGCCACTGCCCGAAGGTGAGCCGATGGCTCAGCAGGAGCATTCCGCCGGCGGCGGCGACGGGTGTGAGCCACAGGATCGGGCCCGCTTCGGTCAGCGGGACCGTACGGATCGACCGGTTGTACAGCAGTACCGGTACGGCGATGCCGACGACGCCGCTTACGGCGGCCGCTGCCAGGTGCAGGGGGCTGGCCTCGCCGAGGAGCGGCCTCATCAGCCACTGCCCGGCCGCGGCGGGAAGCACGGCGGCCAGGGCGTACAGGGCCTGCCACGCGGCCGCGGCCAGGGGGTCGGTGCGCAGCCGCGCAGCCAGGACCGAATACAGCCCCGCCCCTACCGCCACCGTCAGCATGAGCGCGAGGTGTGTCCAGGGGAGGACGGATGTGGGCGCGCCGTGCAGCAGCCACAGTCCGGCCCCGCCCACGGCCAGGCCCACCCCGGCGGGCCAGCGCAACCGCTGCCCGCAGAAGGTCAATCCCGCAAGCGCGACCGCATACCCCGCGGCCGCCTCACGGGCGAACGCTCCCGCGCCGCCGGTGGTGGCCGGGACGAGGGCCGCTACCGCGCATACCGCGGCGAGGATCACGCCCAGAAGCGCCGCTCGCCCGTGACTAACCCGCCGCGGCCGCCGGCGGCCGATCACGACAACCCACAGCAGCGCCGCAGCCGAGGCGATCTGCACCAGCAGCAAGCCAAGGACGGTCAGGGCGCGGCCGTCACTGCGCGCGTAGACGGCCAAGGGTGCGGCGATGCCCCAGCAGATCGCCGCGCCGGCGAGGTGGAGATACGGGTTGCTGAGACCTTGTCCGCCAGCACGCGCGTGGCGCCGGCGTATCGCTGCTGCATCGCTTGCCGACACGGGGGGTCCCCCTTCCAGTGGTGGACGCCACGCCGGGTGCCGGTCCACCAGCCGCAGGCGGGCACTCCCCATCTGGTGAGAGTGCCCGCCTGCCTGTTGGGTGGGTCCCCTTCGCCGAGCCCCGCGAACCCCCACGAGGGACCGGCCGACCCTGTCGTGATCGTGAAAGGTGATGCGGGTAATTTGACAGAGATTGTCAGGACTAGTCAAGATGCCTGTTGATTTCCGGTGTGAGGAAACGCCCATGCCACTGCCGCCTTAGACGACGACCGCACCCTGCGATCACATCCACCTCTGGCGCTGTCTCGGCTCGCCAGGCCACCGACTCTTCTCCCCGGCTCACCGGCCTTCCATCCGGTGAGCACCTGCGGCGCGGCTTGCCGACACCCACACCGCACCGGCGGGCCGCGCCGCAGCCAGCGTGAAGCTGACTGAGCCAGTCAAGGCAGCCGGTTCCGGCGCACAGCTGGTGACGGCGCCCGCCCTCTGTCAGTGCTGGCACCGCCCTCAAGGAGTCCCATTGACCACCACCCGCACCCTAGCCGAGCGGCTCGGGCCGGACCTGACACGCACCTGGATGCTGCAGGAGGTCCTGCACACCGGCGTCACTGCTCACCAGCGCGTGCTGATCGCGCGAACTGCGGTCCACGGGGTGACCCTGCTCTGTGACGGTCGGCTGAAAAGCAGCGAGCTCACCGCCCAGGCTTACAGCGAGGCCCTGACGATCCCAGGTCTGCTCCTGGCCGGCGGGCGACGCCGTCTCCTCATCATCGGAGCGAGTGACGGACTCGCCGCGCAGATCGCCGCCGAGGCCGGCGTCGCCCACGTCGACCACGTCGATGCCGACCGCGAGTGCGTAGAGCTGTGCGCCCTCCTGCTGCCGTACGGATACGACAGCCACCAGCTCCTGGCCGCGGCCGAAGGGAACGGCCCGATCCGGGCCCGCTTCGCCGACGCGCACCAGGTGATCGTCTCTGAGCTGGAGTCCGGCACCCGCTACGACCTCATCGTGCTTGATGCCCCGGCCCAGCCGACGGGCGGTACGGGATACCTGCACGAGCTCTACACCAGCCTCTACCTGCACCTGTGCCGGGACCTTCTCGCCCCTGGCGGCACCGTCGTCGCCCCGGCCGGCTGCCCGACCCTGTGGCGGCAGGAACCTGTCGCTCTTGCTCTCGATCGGTTTCAGAGCCTGTTTCGCACCACGGTCATGTACACGGCGTGGGAGCTCGAGCAGGCGTTCCTGCTTGGCAGCCTCACTGACGCGACCGATCCCGCCGCAGTGATGACCGACCGACTGAGCCGGCTGCCCTACCTCCCCCAGACGCTGGATGCGCCCGCGCTGGCCTCTGGGCTGATCCCGCCGTACCACCTGCGTCGCCCGACCGCACCCATCCACCCCGCCTCACAGAGGTGAGCTCCATGAACGAAAGCCAAGGGACCCACGTGAGGCCGGAGGCCACGCAAGCGCGGCTGCGACCCGGAAAGGCGATAGCGCCCTGTCAGCGAGCACGGCTCCTGCTGCTGGCCTTGCCGCTAGCTCTGTCCCTGAGCGCCTGCACGGAAGGCCAAACCCACCGCGCACCTGCGGTCTCTCCCGCCATCATGTCCGCCACCCCAGCCGCGGAGCGGGCCCAGGACCGGCACCCGCACGACACCACCTACCCGCACGTCACCCGCCGACGCGCCAGTCGCGGCCTCGAAAGCCCGCCAGGCTACCGGCTGACCTTCAGCGTCGCTCCCGAACTGCCCTCAGGTGCGCGCCCGGCGGTGACCGCCTTCCAGACGTTCTGGACGGCCTGGTGGCGCGCCATTGACACCCACGGCCGCGACCACAGATACCGCGACTACCTCGCCCGAGACACCGTGGCCCGCGGCAGCGCCAGCTTTTTCACCGACACCATCGACAGCTGGATACGCGAAGACGTCCGCCCGGTCGGCGAGATCCGCGTCACCCATCTGGCGGTAGACAGCCTCACCTCGCGCATCGCGGTTCTGCGGGGCTGCGGCGACGAAACCCACGCCGGCACCCAGAGATCGGACGGGACGAAGCGTTGGACCTTCGGAGCGCGCAAACAGGCCCACTACCAGCTGCACATCGCCATGGTCCGCGAACACGACGCCTGGCGGCTGCGGGACTATCGCTCACCGTTCGGTGGCCCGTCATGCCGGTAACCAGCGACTCCGGGGCACCTACCGTCTCCCTGCCACCCCTGACCATCTCGCCGCCAGCCGCCAGCCCGGCTGGCAGGCGGCCTCGTCGGCGCCGCGCTCGCGACGAGCGCCGCCGCAGCCGCGGCGCCCTCGTCGCGGCCGCCGCAGGGTGGGGGCTTGCCGCGCCGGTCCTGAAACACGCCACCACAGGGCTGCCTCCGGGCACGCTGCTGACAGTCGAACTCGCGGCCGCCACCATGACGCTGTGGACGGTCGTCATCGTTCGGGGCCACCGCCCGGTCCGGCACCTCAGGCGCATCACGATCATGGCGCTGCTCGACCCTGTTCTCACCTCGGGGGCGTGGACGCTGGGACTCGCCACCGCCTCCTCCATGCATGCGACCCTCATCAGCAGCGCCGAAAGCTCCCTTGTCGCCGTCGGCGCGCTGGCGTTCTTCCGGGAACGGCTGCGTAGATCCACCTGGGCGGGCTTGGCCGTAGCCACCTGCGGCCTGTGGATCGTCCAGGGGACATCCGCTGAAGTCGGGCAGGGCCTCGGCGCTGTCCTCATCGGCGTAGCGACGCTCGCCGCGGCAACCTACTCCCTACTCGCCTCCCGCGTGATGCCTCAGGAGGCCGACCCTGTGGCCAGCACCGCCTGGCAATTCCTCATCGCCCTGCTCGTGTGCGCCCCGGCCGGCATCCTCCAGGCGGCCGACGGCACCCTCACCGCGTCCGGTGCCAACCTCAGCCACTGGGCCGCGGCCGCACTGGCCGGCGCGGTGGGTGTTGGCCTGCCGTACCTGTGGTACAATCGCGCGCTTACGGTCATCCCCGTGGGAGAGGCGAGCGTGACGCTGTGCCTCACCCCCGTCGCCGGGCTCGTGGCCGCCGCCGTCCTGCTGGGAGAGTCGCTGACAGCCCTGAAGCTGGCCGGCGCCGCCGTCACCGTCACCGGAACCCTCCTGGTGGTGATCCGTCGATGACCCCCACTCCCCTTCGTCTCAAGGACGATCCCGCCTCGCCTGCCAGCGCGAACAGCAGTCGCCGCGTCGGGTACGTCACGCAGCCGATCCGCGGATCGCTAGCCCTCCTCCGCGAGGTCGACCTGACAAATCCACCCCTTCGTCCGCGTGAAATCGCGCCCGGGCATGTCCACGTCGCTGCAGCTTCTCCCCGTCTACCTGCACGATTCCGCCGTCCTGTAGCCAGCGGCGAGCGACGCCTGCGCGAGGTCCTCGGCTATCTCACTGGTGACCTCGGCGCCGTCGGCCCGGACGCGATCTGCGAGCTCGACACCCGGCCCGGCCACAGCGGGATCACCGTCTACAACGCGGCGGACCTCGGACATGCTCGTCATCACGTATTCGTTAAGGGTGCTCCGCCACCGCTACCTCTAGGCGACCTTCGTGAACTGCGCATCGTCACCGGCCTATGCCTGTGGAGCTCCACCGGGCTGGGATTCCGCCTGAACAACGGCGACATGCTTCCCCTGGGCGACCTGCACACCAGTGTCAATCCCCCACCGATCGACCAGATCGAGCACCCGGCCCAGCATCTGACGGTCAGCGAGGTCGACGGAGCCCTGCGCCAGGCCGCGGTCATCGCCGGCATCGTACACAGCCTTCCCGCCCAGGTGCCGGTCACGATCGTCCTGGACGTTCCCCGGGTCCAGTACCACCTGCACGCCCTGGGCCGGATGAGTCCCGAGCTGGCTCAGCAGTGGATGCGCATGGTCGACGCGCGGCACCGACGCGTAGAGCTGATGTTCGCAACCCACCTGGCTGACCTTCTACAGGGCGCCCCGGTGGTGATCGAGACACGACCGGAACTCGACGGCATCAGTCCCCCGAATCAGACCATCGACGAAATGCTGAAGGTCCTCGGAGAGGGCGACTGGCTGTGGCGCGAGCTGTGCAGTCTTGCCCGTCCCGATAACGGCATTGATCTGGCTGCCTTGAGCTATGTCGCGGCGCTGCTGAGGGCGGGAGCCTCAGCGGACGGACGTCGCTTGGCGCTCGCCGTCGAGGACCCTCGGGAGGAGAAAATCCTGCGGCGTGCCTACTCGCTCCTCGCCCCGTTGCAGGAGAGATGTCCTGACCTGCGGATCAACCTGTTCGGACTGTACCCGTTGAGCCGGATCTGGGCCTGCGGTCCAATCAGGGAGACCAGGCCAAGCCTGTACTTCTTCGACCCCGGCCGGTGGGCGATCGACGCCCGCACTGGCGACCTGCGTGATCTGCTTGAGGCGGTTCACGAGCTCTATCCCGAGTCGGCCGGTCTCGCCGTGAGGCAAGTCACCGATCCCGGCCTGTCTGCTCGCGCACACTCACAGCTGCAGGCAAGACAGCGCTCGCTGGTAGGCAGTGATGCCTGCTGAGGGGTTGATGACGGTGAGCGCTTCAGCGATCTCGAACCAGGTGCGAGCCAGCGCCCATGTCTGCGGCGCCTGGGCAAAATGCCGGCTGGCGGCGTCATACTTCGCCTCCGCCTCCGGCAGCCTATTGAGCTGCTGATAAGCGTTGCCGGCGATGAGGTGTGCTTGCGCCTGATGCTCGTCGGCGGCATCGCCGGTGGCACTGGGCGCTGAGCGCAAAACCTCCAGCGCCTGGTCCGGATGACCCAAGGCCAGCTCCACGCACGCCAGCAGCAGCGCGCAACGTAGCTGGTCGACCCCCTCCGGCAACGCTCCCGCTTCCCGGCTGGCCGTGGTGAGCAGGTCGCGTACTCGTTCGGCCTCGGTGGGCTGCAGCGTGAGCAGGAGCCGGGCGTAGTCCATCCGCGCCCGCGCGGTGGCCACGGCGTCTCCTGTTTCCTCCTGGTCCAACAGGGCCTGCCGTGCCAGCGCGAGAGCCTTGTCGCTCTCCTGGCACAGCTCTGCCACCGCAGCCGCGGCAGATCGCGCTGAAGCTGCGGCGCCGACAGCGCCGATCCTGTCCGCGGCGCCCAGCAGCTCCAGGGTGAACTGCTGGGCGCGCAGCAGATCCCCACGGGTTGCGTACGCCATCAGGACCGCTGCACCCACTTCAACGTGGCGCTCGGTCCACTGCCAGAAAACGGCCTCGGTCAGCACTGCCTCTCCCAGCTGGATGACCCGGTTGAGGTCGCCCCGGGCGAGGTGAGTACGGCAGTACGCCGCCCTGACCATCATCAGCCGCTCATCGTCCAGTCCTGCACCCGACTCAAGCAGTTCGCTCAGGACCCGGGCCGCCTCCGCCGAGTCGCCGCACGCTTCGGCCGCGAGCGCGTACCCGTACTCCGCGTCCGCCTGGAACTCCGTCAGCCCCGCCAGGCGGCTGTCATTGAGGAGACCCTTGTAGCGGTGCCGCGCTTCCCTGAACTCACCCTGGTTGAAAGCAAGCTGAGCGTGCTTAAGCGCGACGCGAATATCTTCCAGTAGGTCTGGAGACACCCCTGTAACCAGGTAGCTTACGGAGCAGTCGAGCTTGCCGGCGATAAGTTCCAGCACCTCAGCAGTGGGCGCTCGCTTACCACTTTCGATCAGGGAGACGTAGCTGTCGGACAGCTCAGGATGCGCCAGCTGAGCCTGGGACAGACCACGCTGACGACGCACCTGCTTAATTCGCTTGCCAACCAGGGCTTGGTCACTCACACACGCTCCACGGGATGGGACCCAGACGAGCAGCGGGCGCAGGGCTCTACGTGTCACCGCCAGCACGTCTACGCTGCTCACGCCCATGCTACGACGTGGGACTGCCTCTCCACGCGATCTACTGTCCGCCGAGGTAATCCTCATGGGAGGCCGGATGATGAGGATAGCGATGAGCATTGGTTCTTGTTGTAATCTCGCGTCGAGAAGAAGGCGGGGGTACGCTGGCCGTTATGAGTGCGATCGTCGAAACCGTCGTAATGACGGCCCAGGAGCGGGAGGACGCTCTGGCTAGGCTCCGCAGCATCTTTGGCGGTGAGCCCGACGCTGATGCTCTCGCGGCAGTACGTACGTTCGCCCATACCTTCGAGGCACCCGCCGAGTGATCGGCGGTCGCGTCTTCGACTCTTCTGGCCTGGTCGCCTTTGGCGTCGGTTCCCCGTACGCGCAGGCTGCCGTCTGGTCGTCCGTCGAAGAGAATCTCGTCATCGTTGTCCCGGCCCCTGCCCTGGTGGCCGCGCTCGCGCAGATCCCTGACGATCGGTGGGACATCATCACCGCACTGCTCAATCTGCCGATCACAGTCATTACTGACCTCACCCGCGGCACCGCCCCTGGGATCGCTGATACCCTCCGCGCTGCTGCCGGGAATCACGCGCCGGCAGGTGTTACGGCGGCCGCTGTCGTCCACGCTGCTCGAGACCGTGGTTGGCCCGTACTCACCTCTCAGCCACAGCCGCTCCGGGCACTTTGGCCACGGGTGCCGGTCGAGCCACTGCCCTGAGGTACGCCAGCAGGCATCGGTTCCAACAGCGGTGGCTGTAGTGCGTCTGGGCAGGGCCTCCCAAAGCACCTCGCCATGCGAACTGGACGGTGGCCGTCGTGCCTCGCGCATCAAACGCACCGCGTCAACTAGCGCTCCATGCCGCGTACAGATGTTCGACCTCTGCATCGATCATCAGGGAACGCAACTTGTCGGGGTCGGCGGACTCAACGCAGCGGCACCGATTGGGGTCGGCCGTGTGCCACGCCATATATGTCCGCGCCCAGCGGCGCCAGATGATGACCCACCCAGGAGACCTCTGCTCCATGAGGTGCGCCAGCGCAACCTCATCTTCGTCAAACAGGTACGACATCGCGGTGAACCTCGTTGTCGTCGAGAAGCGCCGCGGCCACGGGCGTAATGAGCCCTTTGCCTACCAACTCGCCAAGGGGGACCGATCGTAGCTGATCGTAATGTTCGGCAAGCCGGCCAGCGGCGGCCTCGGTCGTGTGCGCGAACGTCGTGAGCGGCTTGTCGCGGGTACCGGTGAGATCGGGAATGGCCCACCAGATGACGCGATCAACGTGGGCGAGGAGCCCTGCGAACACGGACACCACCACTCCGTTGGGCAGGCGGTACACGTAGGCCGGTATGTTGCGCCGAGCAAGCAAGGCGGAGAGGTGCATAGCGGCAACAAGGGCCTGATCGGAGTTTTCGGGTTGGGCTGCGTGGCGCGGCGTCACGAGAGTCCTCATTGCGATCAGGAGACCAGAGGCGGTTCCGTCCGAAGGTCCACAACGGTCCTTGGTTGCCTGATGGGCATAAGAATCAACGGGGGCATATCAATCTCCTGAGCTGGAATTGGGGCCACGCCACATCGATAATGATGTGAGCGACTGAGGAAGTGCAGCGCGGGTGCCCAGGACACGATCACATCGAAACCGCCCGAAACCAAGAGTCTTCGATTGGTCTTCTCGTTTGTCCAACCCTGTCCAACCGAGCCCCTCCAGCGATCTACTCTGATCGGTGAGAAGCTGTCCCGCTGGGAAGGCCGATGCCGATGCCGATCTTGCCACGACCGAACCAGACCGAGTGCGCGGCGGTGGTGTGGGATTGGGACGGCACCCTCGCCGACTCCCAGTCAGCCAACCTCCGCGCGCTGGCCTATGCGGTGAAGGCGCACGGTGTTGTGCTGGACCCAGTCTGGTATGGGCAGCGGTTGGGGACCTCGGTGGCCGACCTGCTGGCCGAGCTGGCTGTTGTCCATCGCCGGGAGTTGCCCGTTGCGCAGGTGATCAACGCGTGCCAGGAGTACATCCTGGCGGACATCACCAGCTTGGTCCTCATTCCGCAGACGCGGGCTGTGTTGGAGGAACTGCACGGTGCGGTGCCCATGGCGATCGCTTCCGGCGGCGCTCGGCGTGTGGTGGAGGCAGGCATGGCAGCGCTGAAGGTGAGGCATCTGTTCGATGCGGTGGTGTGCCGCGATGATGTGCCGCTGGGCAAGCCTGCGCCGGATCTGTTTCTGTCCGCAGCGGCCTGGCTCGGGGTGGAGCCCGCCCGCTGCTGGGCCTATGAAGACGCCGATGAGGGGATCGCCAGCGCCCGCGCGGCCAACATGCACGTGGTGGACGTGCGTCCCTACATCGCTCCTGCTGCGCTCCGTCTAACAGACTGAGCACGCGACTGAATGTGACCGCGCGGCGCTTTGCTCGTTGCCCGGCGGTGCCGGCCGTGGTGCCGCCCGGTGCATGAAGTCATGTTGTGGTGTGGGAGCGGCCGCGCCCTCAGCAAGCCGCTCGGGCGGTGACCAGGTGAGCTATCCCGTCGATCGTGGTGAACCGCGGGTCGAACAGGTCGTCCTCGGTGAGGGCTAGCGTGAACCTCTTCTCCAGGAAGGCGGTCAGCGTGACCAGGGTCAGGGAGTCGAGGTAGCCGGCGTCGAACAGGTCCGTCGTGCGCTGGAAGCCGGCATCGTCTGAGGCGATGGCGGCGTTCTGCCGGAGGAACTCCTCGATTTCCGCGGCGACGCTGTCGTGGGTGAGCGGTTGGGGTGTCATGACGGGTTCCCTCCTGGGGTGGGCGGGGGTGGTTGGTGAATGCCGGCGCGCACGACGCGGCGAAGCTCATCGGCACCGGTGATGGCGAACGTCCGGCAGAAGGCGGCTTGCAGCCCGCGGGCATCCAGGCCGGCCCGCAACAGCTGCGGCAGGATCCCTTGGTGGGCGTCGTGGTCGCCAATCTGCGCGCGGACCTTGGGCCGGTGGATGACGTCCTCAGGTAGGGCTCCGGCGGCGAGCCGGGTGATGATGTCCGGTTTGGACACCGGATTGGGCAGGTCGAGCAGCAGGCGGGCGGCCCATCCGTAGGGCTGGATGACCTCCAGGCCGTGTGCGTTGAAGACGCCGACCTCCCGGTCCCCGGTCTGGATTCCGCGGGTGAGGCTGACACGCAGCTTGCCCGGGTCCAGGCGGGGCAGGCGGTAGTAGGTGTCTCCGGCGTAGGTGACGGGGCTGTAGTCGCCTAGGAGTTCATTCATCAGGTCGCCGGTTATGACCAGGGGCCGGGGGACGGTGGGGTGGTCGGCGGCGATCGCTGCGGCCAGCAGGTCGTTGACGATGGCGGCATGGACGTTGAAGTCGCGCCAGTCCTGGCCGTAGGTCAGGGCGCGCGGCAGCGCCTGGAGGATCGCATCGGTGTCGGCAGCGACCAGGCGGATCGGCAGGCCCAGGTGGGCGGCGATGCGCTGGGCGGCAGCGGCGTCCTGGCTCAGGCCTGTGCCGCCGCCGGTGTAGGAGTAGGTGTAGGCGGTCAGGGTGTGGTTCGGCAGGTATCGGCGGGCGTAGGCGGCGATCAGGGAGCTGTCGGCGCCTCCAGACAGGCAGATTGCCACCGGGTGGTCGGGGCGGGTGGCCGCCAGGCGGCGCATGCCGCAGGCCAGTGCGTCGGCGATGTCGGCGGCGACGGCCTCCTGTGAGCGATCGGAGCCGCTGGTGGGCGGGAGCGTGGCGTAGCGGTGGATGCTGGTCGTGCTGCGGCGCAGGTCGACGGTGAAGATGCTGCCAGCGGGTACGGCATAGGTGCGCGCAAACGGGATCCCAGCGCGCGTTAGGTCGATCAGGTAGCTGGTGGCGATCATTCCTCGGGTGGGGTGGTGGCCGATGAACAGCTTGTTGAGGCCCAGCGGGTCGCGGGCCAAGACGATGCGGTCGCCCTGGTGGTGGGCGGTGGCGAACCGGCCGGTGAGACGGTGGGCTGTCTCCGCATCGAGCGCGGCGGACGGCGAGGGTACGTAGTGCTCGCGGTCCCAGCAAACGTTGGCGATCGTCAGGCGGGCGTCAAGCACGGGCGGCCTCCTCGGCGATGATGCGCGCGGCCTGGCTCAGATCGGGGATGTCCACGTTGAGCGCCAGGCGGAACCATCCGGGTTCGTGGAACAGATGGGAAGGCATGGTCAGCACGCCTCGGTTAGCCAGGGCGGTGACGAAGGCGCCGTCGTCGCCAGTGGGGCAGCGGGCGTACAGGAACTGGGTGGCGTGGGCCTCGAGGACCTCGATGCCGTGCTTGCGTAGGTCCTGGCGGGCATGGCGTTGCAGGCGGGCCAGGGCGTTCAAGTCGGGCCGGGCGTCGGCTAGGGCCGCGGCCAGGTGCTGCATGAGTGCGGTCGGGGCGCCGTGCCCGCTGGTGCGCATGGCCTGGATCAGGCGGTGGGCGGCCTGCGGAGGTGTGGTCAGGTGCGGGGAGACCGCCAGGTAGCCGGTGCGCTGTCCGGGCATCTGCCAGGCCTTACCGAAGGAGTGCACGGTGAGGGTGTGGGGGTAGTGGCTGGCCAGGGCCGGGCAGCAGGTGCCGGCCCAGACCTGGTCGCGGTGGGCCTCGTCGGCGATTAGGAGAATCGGGTGGCTGTGGCGCTGCGACAAGCGGGTCAGCAGCGCGGCCAAGGACGCCAACTCATCGCCGTTGTGAACGACGCCGGTGGGGCTGACCGGCTGGGTGATGATCAGTGCGCGGATGTGCGGCCGCCAGGCGGCTTCGATCGCGGCCAAGTCCAGGTGCTTGTCGGCGGCGGCGGGCACCGGGTCGCACCCCAACCCGAGGTCGGCCAGGTACAGCGGATAGTCCATCCAGCAGGGGGTGATGAGCATGACGTGCTCGCCGGGGGCCAGCAGAGTGCGCAGGGCGATGGTCAAGGCCGCGGCAGCGCCCGGGGTCATGATGATGTCGCTCCAGCGGTAGGACAGTTGGTGGCGTTTGGACAGGGCGGCTGCGATGCGCCGCCGGACCGGGGTGAAGCCGCCGAAGGGGCTGTAGCGCAGGTCCAGCGGGTCACAGCGGGCGGCCAGCTTGGCCAGCGTCTGGTAGGGGTGCGGGTCGGCGAGGAACTGAGGATTGGGAAAGGACAGATCCAGCGCTCTGGCGCCGAAGCGGCGCAGGGTGGCCGCGTGCAGGCGCATGTACGTGTCGAGCGGCGTGAGCAGGTCGGTTACCTGCGAGGACGCCGGGTTCGCGGCCGCGCTCATCGCCAAGGTCCGGTGTGGGCGGATGGGGCCAGCTGGTGATGGAGCTGCTGACGGTCGACTTTGCCGTGCGGGGTGCGGGGCATCTCCTCGAAGACAGTGATCGTTTCGGGGCGTAGGTGAGCGGGCAGCTCGGTGCGGCAGAACTCCTTCACGGTCTGCAGGGAGAAGTCCGGGCCGTGCGGTTGGATGGCGACCAGGACGCGCGGGTCGTTTCCGTCGGTGGCGGGGCTGATGACGGCAACGACGGTGCCGACCATGCGGCACGCCATAATCTCAGCTTCGATCTCGGCCGGGGTGACCCGGTGACCGCGGATTTTGACCATCTCGTCGCGGCGGCCGGTGATGTGCAGATCGCCGTCGGCGTCGTAGTAGCCCAGGTCGCCGGAGTAGACGACGGTCTCCTGCCGGGGCGCGGGCAGGTGAGGGTGAGGGCGGAAGACCGCGGCGCTCGCCTGCGGGTCGCGCCAGTAGCCCAGGGCGACGGTCGGCCCGCGGTGGACTATCTCTCCCACGACGCCGACCGGGCACGGGGCGTCGTGCTCGTCGAGAATGAGGATCTCACTGTCGGGGATGGCCTGGCCCACCGATGCGGGTTTGGCGTCGATTCGGACGGGGTCAAGGTAGGTGGAGCGAAACGCCTCGGTCAGGCCGTACATCGCATACATGGCGACCTGCGGATGCGCCGAGCGCAGTGCCTGGGTGATCAGGGGCGGCAGGGCGCCGCCGGAGTTGGTCAGGTAGCGCAGCTGCGGGTAGTGCTGGCGCAGGAACGGCGAGCGGGGACCGGCCAGGTCCGACCACAGGGTGGGCACGCCGGCTATGCCGGTAACACCCGCGGCGGTGAGGGTGCGGCAGATGTCGGGCGGGAAGGCCGAGCGCTGGATGACCACTGTGCCGCCGGCCACGAACGTCGCAAGGACCTGGTTGAGGCCATAGTCGAACGACCAGGGCAGCAGCGCCAGGGTACGGTCAGCGGCGTCCAGATGCAGGTAGTCGGCAACCACCAAGGCCCCAAAGACCAGGTTGCGGTGGCTGAGCATGACGGCCTTGGCACCTCCGGTGGAACCGGAGGTGTAGGCCAGGGCGGCCAGATCGGCGCCGATGGTGCGCACGGGGTGGGCCAGCGGCTTGCCGGTGAGGTCGTCGGCTTGGAGGATCTGCTCATCGGGCAGGGGGCAGTCGCGCAGCAGGTGCCGCAGCCGGGCAGTGGTGACGACCAGACCAGCCTGGGCGTGGGTGAGGATGCGGGCGATCTGGCGGGGCCGCAGCCGTTCGTGCACGATCACCGGCACCAGCCCGGCCAGGTGTGCGCCGAAGTAGGTGGCCAGGGTAGGGATGCTGCGTGGCAGCAGCAAAGCGACGCGTTCACCTGGGGCGAGCGGTTCGGTCAGGGCGCCGGCATACAGGTGGGCGAGCTCGGCCAAGCAGTGGTAGGAGATGACGGCGTCGCCGTCAATGACCGCCGGGGCGTCAGGGCAGCGCGCGGCGGACTCCAGCAGGAGGTCGGGGACGGTGTAGGGCACAGGGAGATGCCTTCCTGAGTTATCGCAGCAGGACGTCGCTGGTGGTGCCGGTCTCGTGCAACGGCAAGAGCGGCCAGCGGCGGCCGAGCTCACCGGCGGCGACGCCCAGGGGGCCGAGCAGAGCGGGGTTGAGATGGTAGAAGTTGTCGAACGGGGTGGCCGTGGCGCCGAATACGCCTACCGCGGTCGCGACCAGGTACGGGTCGCTGGCCTGCCAGGTCACGGTGGGGGCGCCGTGGCGAGCGGCGCTCGCTAGTACCGCCTCGATCAGGGGCGCTACCGCAGTCGTCGCGGCGGCGGCGACGTGGAAGTCGGCGATCTCGACGGCACCGGGGCGGTGCAGCATGACAGCCAGGGCGAGCGGTTCCTTGGCGCGCTCCAGCGTCAGGTAGGTGGCTCGGGCCAGGGGATAGGAGCTGTGCCGCCAGCGGTGGTAGGTGGCGTCGCGGGCGACGGTGAAGCCGGCACGGCGTACCGAAGTGGCGCACAGCTCCACCCACGACTCCGGGAAGTCGGCGTGCTCGCCGACCTGGTAGGGCGGGCGCGGGCCCCGAGGGTGGCCGGCGGGCACCGGGAGGGTGAGGTGCTGCACCCGGGCTCGGTGCCAGCCGGAGAAGGCTGCGGCGATCGCGGGGTTGGGCCGGTAGACGCCGACGATCGGCTCGCGGGTGAGCATGGTGTGCAGCAGGTGGGCCGCGGCGGCTGGGTGAGCGTGCGGGAGCTTGCGCCAGCTGGACAGGTACACACCCGGCACACAGGTGCCGTCGACGGCGAAGACGGTGTGAAAGTTGTAGGCGGTCGCCTCAATGCGGCCGTCGCATTCGACCGTGTAATAGTCGGGTCGCTCGGACCGGTAGGGGTTGTCGGTGAACTGGTAGGCGTAGAAGGCCGGGTCGCTGGCGTAGTCCTTGCCTTGGCGCAGCACCATCTCCGTCACCCGGGCTCGGTGGGCGTCGCGGCTGGAGCCGATGGTGACGGGCCGCCGGTGCCGGGTCGGGGCTAGTTGCCAGATCAGGGCTGCGGTGCTGGCCCGGCGGGCGCGCGCCACGTGGGCGGTGAAGTCCTCGAGGGTGGATGCGGAGTGTAGGCGGGACAGGTTTAGCACCTGGTGACGGTAAGGGCCGGTGATGGTCAGGCCGGCCGGCCCCACCCACAAGATGCCCGCGTAGTCGGCTGCGGTCAGGACCTGCAGGCAGTCCAGGGCCAGCTCGGGGGTGAAGCGACCGAAGGGGACGGTGAAGTAGCGGGCGGGAAATCCCATCCGCTCGGTGAACAGCGCGTGCGAGCGGGTGATCTCCTCCTCCAGCGCGCTGCGTGACAGCGCTGCGAGGTTGTCGTGGGTCAAAGTGTGATTGGCCACCGTCACCAGTTCGTCGGCGGCCAGCTCCCGCAGCTCCGGCCAGGCCAGGTAGCCGCGCTGGGCAAGCAGAGGCTGCGCCTGGGCTTCGATGGTGGAAAACAGCGGGTCGATTAGTTCGGTACGCACCCAGTGCGGGTTCAGCTCGGCGCTCTTGGTCAGGTGGTAGAACGACGCGTTCTCGCCGACCGAGGGCAGGAGTTCGGCCAGGTGAGCGCGGATGGCCTCGGCGGGTGCCAACTGTTCGATGGCGTAGACCTTGTCGCGAGTTCCGGCGCCGTGCTCAGTCAGGTGCCCGCACGGGGAGATGGTCACAGGCAGGCCGCGCTCGCGCAGCAGGTCGATGCCGCGCCTTGCCGAGACCGGCACGTCGTCGAAACAGACGACGAAGTTGAGCTCGGCCAGCTCGCGGCCGCTACGGACCTGGTCAAGGGAGATGACCGCTCCGTGGCGCTGCATCCAATCCACCTGCTGGGCGAAGACGCCGGCGTCGACGGTGTGCAGCCGGTGAAAGGGGTTGGCCGTATCGATCGCGCCGATGCGGTGGTAGTTCACCGCGATTACCGCGGGGGAATCGGGCATTGCAGCTCCCTGAAGGAAGGGGTGCGATCCTGGGGCGGCCAGTCGGGTAACCCGCCGACCCGCCTCGGAGGACGGAAGTGCGCTCGTCTCAGGCGGGTGTGCGGAAGCGGTCGTTGCTGGCCAGGACCTCGGCCAGCAGGTGCGGCTGGAAGCCCGCCTGCTGGGCCGCGGCCACGATCGCGCGGGTGTCCTTGGGCAAGCACTTACCGCCGAAGCCGGGATCAGCGGTGAAAACCGCGGTGTGCGACGGCTCGACCCGCGGGTCCAGCAGCCAGCCCTCGCGCACTGTGTGCCAGTCGGCACCCAGGGCCTGGCAGATGCGCCGGAACTCGTTGACGAAGGTGATCTTCGTGGCGAAGAACGCGTTCTCCATATACTTCACCGCTTCGGCGTCGACGGCGGCGCACTGAAAGTAGATCTTGGTGGGGCCCAAGACGGGCAGGAGCGCGTCGAGGAACCATGCCCGGGTGGCGGGCCGGCCGCCGAGGATGACGAAAGGCATCGCGGCGGCGTCCGAGCAGACCGGGTTGTAGTAGGTACTCTCGCCGACGTACTCGGGACTGAAGCAGATCTCCTTGCCGGTCTCGGCGATCAGCCGGTCTGTGGTGCCCGGTGCGACGGTGGACTTCAGCAGGACCTTGACGGTGGGCAGTTGCTTGATCGCCTCGCGGACACAGGTGATGTCGCAGGTGCCGTCCGGGCCGCTTGGGGTGTTGACGCACACGATGGCGAAGTCGCAGCCGGCGAGCTCTTCGTGTGGGTAGGGTGCGCCGTCGGCCACGTCGTAGGTGACGAGGTCGGCGTGGTTGGCCAGTAAGGCGTGCATGGTGGAGCCGACGTGGCCCATCCCGATGATGCCGATCTTCACGGTGTCACGCTCCTGTGGGTAGGTGGGGAGCAAAGGTCTCAAGGCGGCAGGCCACCGCCGTGGTGGTGAGCCGGTGGGCGTTCGGGTAGGGGCCCCCGCTGAGGCCGCTAGCCGTTCGGGTAAAGAACGGGGCCTGGTCCATCGGCGCGTACCCGTAGCGTGTGGTGTCCACCTCGATTCCGGTGGCCGCCAGGGATGCCGCCATGCGCTGGGCGTCGGCAGGGGTGGCGCACAGTGCGACGATGCCGTAGCGGCCGTGCTCGTCCACTTCGGGTGCCTGCCGGGCCTCGCTCCAGTCCACGCCGGTGGCATCGAGAGCTGAGCAGGCCAGCACCCGCAGCTGGGTGTGGCGCTGGCGAATGTGCTCAACGATGTCCATTTGGGCCAGGCACCATCCGGCGCCCAAAGCGTTGATCTTGAAGTTGGTGCCGAACCGGTGTGCGAACGACCCTGTCGGGTCTAGCCGGTTGCCGGTGAAGGCAGAGCGCTGGCCGAAGCTCCGCATCGCCGCGATCTTCTCGGCCACATGCGCCTGACCGGTCAGGCAGATCCCGCCTTCGCCAGCCTTGATCGGTTTACGACCATGCAGGCTGAGGCACACCACGTCGGCTAGATCGCTCCAGCCGGTGTGCAAGCGCAGGAACGGGGCCTGGGCGGCGTCGACGATGACCGGCACCCCTGCCGCGCGCAGGCCGGCCAGGGCGGTGGCGTCCTCATCCCAGTACCCCCACATGGGCACCACGATTGCGGCGGCCACTCCCTGGCCGGCGGCTGCGGCCAAGGCTGCGGCGTCCAAGCCGAAGGAGGTGGGCGCCGCGCTGTCGATGAACACCGGCTCGGCGCCGACGGCGGCAACGGCCAGGCCGGTCATCGCCGGGCCCAGTACCGACAGTGCGACCCTGTCACGGGGGCGCACGCCGAGGGCGCGCAGCGCGCAGATCAGCGCGGCGGTGCCGCTGGAGACGCACAGGCCGTACGGCAGGCCGAACAGGTCGGTGAAGCGGCTCTCCAGCTCGCGGACGATCTCGGCGTTGCCGGTGCCGCCGTCGGCTATTGCCCGCTGCAGGTAGGTGCCGGTTACGCCGTCCACGCCAGGCCTCCGTCCTGCAGCAGCGCGTCGAATGCCTGGTAGACCGGCAGCAGGTCGCTCACGCTGGCTAGGTGGCGTGGGGCGCCACCGCCCGCCCGCTCCAGGAACGCGGCCAGCTCAGGGCCGTAGCCGGCTGCGGCGTATCCGCCCGTGATCGGGGAACTGCGCCACAGCACCCGGGCGCCGGGGTACTCCTTGACGTGCTCGTCGCCGCCGTTGGGCAGATGCACCAATTCGGAGAGGTTGCGTAGCTGCAGCAGGTCACCGGTAGTGGTGATCACCTGCACCTGGTGATAGAAGCCCGCCGCGCAGCTGCCGAACTGGATCTCCAGGCGGGTGCCGGTTTCGGGATCCTGTCCGACCAGCGCACACAGACGGCCCCGGTTGACGGCGACCATCTGCCCGGAGATCGTGCTCTTGCCCGGCAGCAGCAGTTGGCCCAGGTCGATGGCATGGATTCCCTGGGCGGCGAACAGGCTCGCCTCCATTGACAGGTCGGGGCTGAACGACTGCACCGGCTTGCGCGCGATGTGATCCACCCGTGCGTAGCTGACCTGCCCGTACTGGCCCGATTCCAGCGCGGCCAGGAGCTTGCCCACGCCCTCCGCCCAGCGGAAGTTCATGCCGACGCAGCACGCCACGCCGGCGCGCTGGGCCTGCTGCACCAGGGCATTCAGCCGTACCAGGTCCGGGGCGGGCGGCTTTTCGACAAAGGTGTGCAGGTGATGGTGCAGCGCCCAGCTGGCGTGCTCGACCTGGGCGGCGATCGGCAGCGCGAGGATTACGGCGTCGAAGGTTGAGGCGTCGACGTCGGTGATCGAGCCGTACACCTGCGGTATCAGCCACAGGCGGGCGAGCTCACGGGCGCGGTCGATGTCGCGATCGACCAGCGCGGCGATGCTGATTCCGGCGGAACAGGCGGCGGGCAGCAGCGTCTGACCGCCATGGTTTCCGCATCCGACAAGCACGGTGCGCACGGCACTCCATCCCGGCATCGCAAGCGATGTCTGTGATTCGCGCAGGCGAAAAACAGCGGCGTGAACAGACCACGCGGCTCATTTCCCCTGCGGTGACAGCGGGGATCGCGGGTGATGCTTTACGAAAAGGTCAGTTGTTAGGGTCGGGAAAGAACGGCAGCTGCTGAACGGCAGGCCGTGGTGGCGCGTTGGGCGTGCGGCTGGCCGTGCGGATACCCAAGGGGTCGCTCGGCTTGCGGCGGCGGCGGATGGTCCACCAACTGCCGACCGCATCCGCCTGCTCGCGGTAGGTCGCCACGTCGTAGAGGTGCCCGAGCCGGGCGGTCTCCTCGTTCAAGATAAGCGCGAAGCCTTCCAGCGCGGCGATCTCGGCGGCGCTCAGTGGCCGGATGCTTTGATATCCGGCCAGCAGATCCGTCGCGCGCGATTGCCGGAAGACAGCGGTTCCGGTAGAGCTGGATATTCTGAAGAAACCGGTGGCGATCAGTTTGGCGAGATCGAACACCGGAGGGGCGTGCATCACTTTGTCGAAGTCGATAAAGCCGAATCCGCCGCTGCTTCCCGCGACGACGTTGTCCCAGTGCAGGTCCCCGTGAATCGGTTGGGGCCGCAGTTGCGCCTGATGGTCGGCGAACCGCGGGAAGATCCGGTCGCGCCACAGGTGCCGGGCCACGTACCAGGCCGGCAGTTCTTGGTCGGCCGGAGGGACCGGGCCGCGCTCGAAGGTCAGCTTGCGGTCGGCGAAGTCGTTTCCCGCGCGGGCTAGCTGCTGGTGCAGCCGGGCGATGTCCTGGCCGAGGCCGTAGGGGTCGCTGCGGTCGGCCGTTCCCTTGCCGATCCAGGTGCACACATGGACTGTCCAGGTGCGGCCGCCGCTTTGCAGCCGGGCCACCGCCAGGGTTTCGGGGCGTTCCACGGCGTCGACGGCATCGATGAGGCGGGCGATCCGGTCGATCAGCTCGACCGGCTTGGGGGTCAGCCGCACGGCGACCTCCGGCGCCTCGGCCTGTGTCGGCTGTCCGTGCCAGACGGTGGCCTGGGTGCCGCCGCCCACCGTCGAAAACCGGTAGCCGTCACCGCACCACCGCGCGCTGGCCCCGTCGGCCACGCTGGCCAGAGCCTTGGCCAGCAGCGCATTGCGGTCGTCGTCGGCCGACACCGTCCACCTCCTACCGCGGGGTCTTCGCCGGGGCTCGCTGGCTGCGTTGCAGGTGGCTGCCCAGGGCCGGCCAGAACGCCAGACCTTCGAGCGGCCAGGACCTCACCGCTCCCAGCACCCGCCGGCCGCGGCTTATCTCGCGGTGGGGATCCGCCACGGGCGCCAGGGCCGGGATTGCCGGGTAGGCCGCCAATCCTGCCAGGATTGCAAGATCGTACGCACTGGTTTGCCCGCGTCCTATCTGACGCGCCAGCGCGGCTAGGGCGGCCATAACCGCCGCGGTGCTCAGGCCCCACGACAGCGGGATGGCCAGGTGCTGGGCGCGCAACAGCCATACCTCGTGCTTCGGCAGGCGCAGCAGCCCCTGGCGGCGGCACCAGTCTACGGTGGTGGGGAAATTCAGCAGCCCACGCATCCACGCAGTCTGCTGGGTGATCAGGTCCGCGGCCGAGCGCGGCACTTCAGCCACGTCCCGGCTGGCCAGCAGCCCGATCGGCTCGACCATCAGCCTGCCGATCCAGCCCAGCAGCAGCCCGTCAGCGTAGGCGAAGTCCGGGAAGCCGCCGATGTCGTCCAGGAAATCCAGCCGGACGAATTCACCATGGCCGAAGGTGGAGTACGGGCTGGTGCGCGACCACACCGTGGTGCCGGGATATCCGCGCCGGTTGCGGCCCACGTAGTGCGACAGGGTCCACCAGGTCTGTAGCAGCGCGTTGCCTACTGCCACCGGGTCGGGGCGGCCGCGCTCGGGGACCACGTAGTCGACCAGCTGCTGGAAGATTCGGGTGCTGGGTTCGGCCGCGATCCGGCCACGCAGCTCGGTGAAGGTGCTCTTCTCCGGCCGGGAGTCGGCGTTGTAGACGCCGATCCAGATCATCGCCGTCTCCTGGCTGCCCTCCCTCAGGAAGCGAGCGCGGGCCCACTCGACGGCGAGATTGAGTTGCGCTGCCCGATACCGGGTGACCTGCTCACAGTGCAGCAGAGTGATCCGGTCGCCGCCGGTGCCCCGACGCCGAAGCTCCGCATCGACCAGATCCCGCGTCGTGGTCTCCCTTTCAGACCGTTCCTTGGCGGTGGTCACCAGCAGCACCTGGTCGACCAGATTCTGCTGGGCCAGCTCGTGCCAGAACCGCACCGTCTCGGCGACCAGGTCCTGCTCCAAGTACAGCGGCACGATGCACACCACCCGCGGCTCGGCGCCGGCACCCGGCTCGGGCGGCGGCGGCGCAGGCTGGTCCCAGGAGCGGCTACGGCAAATCTGCCGCCACTCCAGTGCCCGGCGCGCCATCAGAGCGGCGGCCAGCACGCCGGCGGCGGCCGAGGTTATCGATAAGCGCGTGCCCGTACCCCAGTCCATGCACAACCTCCTGACAGGTCAGTACCGCAACCACCCGCAGCGGGGAGGCGGTGATCCGGCGCCGCCGGCGGGCGGCGTTGTGCCACACGATGTTGCGGGCGATCGCACCCAGGACAGCCGCCGGGCGGTCCTGGACGTAGCCGCGGCGCGCCCACAGCAGCCCCCTGGCCCGCCCGCTGCGCCAGCAGCGCAGCATGTAGCTGCTGAAGCGGCTGGGGTGGTCATGGTGGATGGCCATCTGCGGGCTCAGCACCGCGCGCCGCGCCAGGTCAAGGCGGCGGCCGACCTCTACGTCGCTGTAGGCGGGAAGCAGCGGGTCGAACCCGCCCGCCCCGGTCAGCGCCTCGCGCCGGTAGGCGCTGTTGCCGCCGTTGACATACGGCGAGCCGAGCACATCCGTGCGCGAGCCGGCGTCCGTGTACCACGGGCCGAACGTCTCGTAGTAGTAGACGCGGTCCCGCAGCTGCGCATACAGGTTCACCCGGTCGGTTCCGATCACTTTGCCGCCGAAGGCCACCTGCTTGGGGTAGTCGCGGCTCATCCGCAGCAGCGCGGCCACCCAGGTGTCGGCCGGGACGCAGTCATCGTCCAAGAACGCCAGCAGGTGGCCGCGCGCGGCCTCGATCCCGGCGTTGCGGGCCCGGGCTATACCCACCGGCTGCGGCAGCACGATCGCCCGCACCCGGGCGTCGGCCGCCTCCAACCAGCGGTAGCGGGGGCAGCCATCGATGACCAGCACGATCTCGTAGGCTTCCTCGCCGACCTGTTCGAACTGCTGGTGCACTGCCCGCACCAGGCGCTGGCAGCCGTTCTCCCGGCCGGAGGCGACGATGACGCTCACCGCCAGCTCGCCGGGGGCTTCGGCTAGGCCCGTCATGGCAGCAGCCCCAAGGAGGCCAGGTGCTCACCCAGGAGCTCGGCGGAGCGGAACAGGTGCCCGTTCAGGCCCATCGCAACGCCCGCGCTCACCCAGGAAGGGGTGTCGTCGATATACAGGGCGCGTTCCAGGGCGAACCCGGCCCGCTCGGCGGCGTACAGGTAGCACTCAGGGTCCGGTTTGACCTGGCAGATATCGGCCGAGCACAGCACCGTGTCGGCCAGGTCGTTGAGACCGTGGAAGGACAGGTCGTCCCACAGGCGGCTGGTGGCATTCGACAGCAGAACGATGCGCACCCCTTGGTCGCGGACGCTCTTGAGGTGGGCGATGACCTTGTCGTTACGGTCGCCGTGGTAGGCGAGCCAGTCGGTGATTGCCGCCTCACCCACCAGCTGCGTTACCGCGCGCCGCCACTCCTCGTGGTCGATCGCGCCTTTCATCGCGAGCCGAGCCGGCTCGGACTTCAGCGCGATGGGCAGCAGCGTCCCGGCCGCCAGCTCGTGCCGGGTCTCGATGGTGGCGGCAACAGCGGGATCAAACGTAATGATCACGTCGCCGACGTCGCATAGGAGGGTGTCGATCTGCTGACCGGCACAGGTTGCGGGCATGAGCGCTGACCACCATCCCCTCGCGTTGGGAGACGAGCTCGGTCCCGGTGTCGGTAGCGGGCCCGGCGCCGGCTTCAGGCCGCCGCTCCCCGAAGCGGCGGGAGCCACCCTGTCGACGACAGGGGAAGCCGACGCCCTATGAGCACACCCCACGAGCCCGTGGCGGGGCTAGATCCGTTTATGTGGCGAATCGTCGCGGAACCGATCAGCTCTTGCTGTGGCGCACGCCACGGCACATTGTGGCGCATGCCCGGCGCGCCTTCCCCTGCCCTACGCAGGTCGTTACCGTGAAGCAAGACGCTCCTGAACCGCACTCCCCCCAGCGGAAAGGACTCGCTGTGAGCACCCGGTCGGCGCGCAGAAGCCGGAACGCACAGCTCGGCTACTGGATTGAGCAAGCACAGGTCAGCTACGCCATCCTGGCACGCGAACTACGGGACACCGCCGCGGCATGCGGTCGGCCAGATCTGTGTCCTGACCGGACCCGCATCGGCCACTGGGTCAGCTCCGGAGAGCAGCCCCGCCCGCCCCTGCCGGAGATTATCGCCGCGACGCTGAGCCGATTATGCGCCTGCACGCTCACTCCCGCAGACCTCGGCCTATCCAGCCCATCGGCCCTCGACCCGGGGGCTCGTTCTTTTGCCCATCCAGCGCCGCCGCCCGCGCCGCCCGCTCTAGCAGGTGATCCTACGAACCGACGAGCTGCCCTGACCATCATCGGTACCGGAACCTTGATTCCGCTACTGACGGCCGCCGCTGAGACCGCGACCGCTTATGCCCGCCAGGCCACCACCTCCGATCTCGACCAAGCGCAGATCAGCGACCTCGATCTGGCCGTGCATCGCCTCGGCGTCACCTACTCCACCTACACCCCACGCCAGCTGTGGCCCCAAGCCGCTCACTATCGCCACCAGGCCTTCGAGCTCCTGCACCACCGGCGCCACACCCTGCGCGAGGGGCGCGAGGTCGCCCGATGCGCCGGCATGCTGTCAGTCGTGCTGGCCTGGCTCTCGCACGATCTGGGCAACCAGGCGGCCGTCGAAGCCTTCGCCGCCGACGCTAAGACCCACGGCCAGCAGGCTGACGCCCCGGAGGTATGCGCCTGGGCGGAAGATGTCCTAGCCACCCATGCCCTGTACAGCAAACGACCCCTGGATGCGCTGGCCGCCGCCACCCGCGGCCTCGCGGTCGCGCCTCGCAACGGCCCCGCCGCCATCCGCATGACGGCTCAGATCGCCCGGGCTCACGCAATGCTCGGCAACGCCGAAGGCTTCACCGTCGCCGCTGACCTCGCCCACGCCTACCAAGACCAGCTGCCGGCCGCCACCTCGGGGCTGTTCTCGGTCGATGCAGTGCGGATCCTGTCTTACGACGCCTCCTCCTACATCTGGCTAGACGATCCCAACCAGGCCCAAAAGGCAGCCGGTGACGCGATCGAGCACTACCGGGCGATCAGCGCCCCCACCCGTCTGGCCATCGCTCAGCTCGACCTGGCCCTGGCACACGCCGCTTTGGGAGAGCCAAGCGCGGCCGTCGACGTCGGCCGCCAAGCCCTCTCCAGCGACCGGCTGGTCACCGCCGTCACCGGGCGGCTCCGCCAGCTCGATGAGGATTTGCGCCGTCGCTACCCCACCCTGTCCGACGTGCTGGACTTCCACGAACAAGTCCGGTCCATGCGCCTGGCCGCATGACCTCTCCCGACACTGGACCTCGTCCCAGCCGCTGCTTGCGCTAATGGGGCCTGCCCACCACACTCCGAATTCACGCTCGTCTGCTCGCGGATCAGGCCTCCGGCACCCCGGCCAGCGGGAACCTGGCGGGCACCACCGCCAACTGGCAGTTCACGTCCTCGAGCCCACCGCCATGCCGCGGCCAACGCCCGAGCCGCAGATCAGGGAGCGTAGATGCCCACCGTTCATCTGACCGCCTCGGTGTACCTGTTCGCCCACCGCAACCATGACTGGTTGCTCGGGCTGATCAAACACCCCCGCCTCGGCGATTGGATGATTCCCGGAGGTCATGTCGAAGACGAAATGCCATCGGATGCTGCTGTACGCGAAACTCTTGAAGAGACCGGGCGGACCCCCCGCCTGCTGACGGCCCCAAGCCTGCAATTGCCCCAGGGATACCCCCACCCCCGCATCGCGAGCCCCTGGTGGATCGTTCGGATGCCCGTAGCGGCGGACGGTCATCTTTCCGAACCGCACATTCACGAAGACCACCAATATGTCGCGCTGGACGACCACTCCGGCGACCTGGGGGGCCGCGCCGAGCACCCGTTCCGCTGGGCATCGACCGACGAACTCGGCCATCTGCCGATACCGACCGGCACCCGCACGACAGCGAACTACCTCCTGGCGCTGTTCCGTGAGCACCCCGGCCTACTCACCGGGCAGACCGGCATTCTGCTGACGTCACACCCAACCGCGACCCGACCATGAGGGATACCCGTGCATCAGCCCACCCTCAACCGCTGCGCGCCCGCACCCGGCGCCGCCGTCGTCTTCGACTGCGACGGTTTGCTTGTCAACACCCAAACGGCCTGGGACGACGCGTACACTGCGCTCTTTGCCCGGTACGGCGTCCCGCTCGCCCCAGCCGACCGGCGCAGTTTCGTTGGTCTGGAGCTGGCTCCCCTGGGGCAGCGACTCGCTGATCTACTCGACCACCCGGCCTCACCCCACGAACTGGGCCGCCAGGCCTACGAGCTGATGCGTGAGCACCTGGGAAGTCGGCTGGCGCCGATGCCCGGCGCCGTCGAACTCGTCGACGCGCTCGCCGGAACCCGGCCGTTAGCAGTGGCCTCCAATGCCCCGACGACCGTTGTCATAGCCCACCTGAGTGACTTCTTCGACCTCACCGCTTTCACAGCCATCGTGGGGAGCGACCTGGCTGGAATACCCAAACCGGCACCGAACGCCTATCGGGTGGCGTGTGCCGCCATGAACGTCGAGCCTGGCGACGCCATCGCCATGGAAGACTCCTCCCCTGGAGGCGCTGCCGCACTCGCCGCCGGCTTGTATCTCGTCGGAGTCCCTTATTCCCCTGAAGTGATCTTCCCCTGTCATCTTCGCGTCCCGGCCCTCACCGACTCCCGGCTATGGCAGGCGCTCGCCGTCGATCCATCCCTGGTGTCCGGTTCCCCATCGAGGCACGTGTGAAGAATCTGCACTCCGGCCTACCCTGGCGATGGCCGCTGCGCCGGAGCTGGGCAGGACAACGAACCGCCGCCCCGCTCTCTCACAGCGCGTTATCGCAGATGATCTCTCCTGAGCTGTCGTCCTGGATGCTAAGCGCTCGCGCAGCCTGTTCCTCATGGAAGGCCCTGCGTCGAGCACTCGACCCGTATTTTCCACCGCCTGATCCGCATAGGCTCCAGCCAGGCGTTCCATGCACAGTCACACTCATCTGAAGTGCCCTCGCCGCGATCGAGAGTGCGCCGGCCTTGACGGTATTGGCAGGCACCGACACGGAACCGCTCCGCTCTTCACCGTCAGCTTCACGGACGGGAGAAGAAGCAACGCGCACGTAACCGCAACGGTCTCGGTACCAGAGGACCCACTCCGTCTTGGCAGGCGAGCCGGCAGCGACCACCCGGACGGCCGAACGTCGAGAGCCGGGGACCTATACCAGGTCGCCGGCTCTCGTCACTGCTCACCAGGCCGTCGAGCTGTCACCAGCTCGGTGCCCTCGCTCGTCCAGGGGCAGACGTAACGTCTCAGCACCTGGCCGGCGCCGCTGCTCTCGAAAGAGCTGCGACTTATGGATGCCACTCCACCAGGAACGTAGCCCGGTGGACATGGGGTATTCGGGGATGTCCCTGCTCACTGCGGTTGCCGCTCTTCTGAAGAGGTTGCCAACCCTCTGGAGCGCCCACCGCCGGGTAGGTGCTGAGACGTTACCCGCACAACAGGGCCGTCGAGTTGCTATGCAACTTGGCGGCCTCGCCGATACTCACCGTAGCCGGAAGGGGGCTGTGTTGCAGGGTGTTCGAGGAAGTCGCGACCGCCGCGCGCCGTCGCCGCAGGCACGCGGATCCCTGCACCTCGCCGCGTTGGCATAGCGCTCCCTCCAGCTCGGCCAGCGGCGCGCGCTCGCCGAACTCGAGGGCCAGAACGCGCAGCGCGATGCTGTACGCGCGGGCCGTGTTGACGTTGGCAACCTGGGCGAGGAACGCGCCTGCCGCCGCGCCCAGCAGCGGAGCGGACGACGGTTGTTGCAGGCGGTGGACCGACCCCACGGGGCCCCTCCCGGGTCTATCGCAGATAAGCAACGGGAGTCACCGGCGCCGCGGCGGGGGTGTTCTCCCAGGACGGCATCGACGCTATCGCAGATAATCACTCACTATCTGCGATAGCGGTCGGAGCCTCCGGCGCGGCGGAAATCGCGGTGATGAATGCCTGGTTGCTGGTGCCCGGAATGAGCCTGACGGTGTCGCCGACTTGCGCCGAGGCGGCCTCGGCCGGGTCGGCGACACGGGCGGCGCGATAGAACACCTGCCGCTTCATCCCAAGATCGATGACCCGGTCACCTAATCGCGCCTGCAACAGCCCGACATCCACGAAGCTGAACTCCTGCGCTGGCAGCGCGGCGCCGTCGCCGATCCGGGTCTCCACCTCTGTCCACGTGACCTCGACCGTCTCGCCCCTCAGCAGGCGGCCCAGCAGCAGCAACTCGGCCAGTCCCTGTGCCGGGCTGGTCTCCAGAGGTGGCACCACGACCCGTCGGAGGCTGTGCTTCTGGATCTCCTTCAACGCCTCCAGCAAGAGCACCTGCTGCGCAGCCCAGGCCTGCACGGCATCGGGCTCGGGCTGCCACACCGGCGAGAATGCCCTGCCCTCCCGCACTGCCAGCACTAGAGCCGTGTCCGGGGCCAGGTCGGCCAGCAGCCGCATCGCGGGCAGCACCTCGGCCGGGGTCTTGCCGGAGGGCGAGCTGACATCCAGCCGAAACACCTCGCGCCGATCGGCTCCGTTGAGCAGGAACTGGAACTGCGCGATACCGCTGGGGTCGGTGCCGCTGAGCCAGAACCCCGGCCCTTCCAACCCGCGCGAGGCCCGCACCTCCACCAGGTCCAGCGTATGCAGGACCGTCCCGTCGCGTCCGAGCAGCCGCACCTCCAAATCCGGCCGTTCCGGATCCGGCTCGGCGACCACGATGAAGGCGAGTTGCCCGGCATCGGCTGCGGGCGACGGACCCGCCGGCCCGGATAGCCGGGTCACGGTGCCGGAGATACCTTCGAAGGGCACCCCGTAGGCGATGAACTCCTCCAGTGCCTGCTGCTCCCGTGAGCCTGCCGCGGCCTCCAGCGTGACCTCGGCGGTGATCGGCCGCAGCCACTGCGACTCGGCTGACAAGGCCAGCAGGCGCATCACCAGGTAGCGGTCATCGGTGAGTTGCCGGTAATGGACGAAAGCGGCCCCGGTGCCCTCCCGGACGGTGTCCTCCCACGACAGCTCAGCCACCCGACCGACCCGGATGGCGAACTCGTAGTCGTAGAAGGGGTCGACGTCGTTCAACGCGGCCGTCAACGCCGCATACCGGTCGACCACCGCCTCCAGCAGATCCTGACCCGCCTCGCCGTCGGGAAGGTCGCGGCCACCCCGCAGGACATCGGCCATCAGCCGCTTCACCTGCTGGCCACCGTCACCGAAGTAGTAGTCCACCAGCGACGGCCGCCTGGCCGCCATGCCGTCGAGGGAGGCGCGCCCCATCCAATGAATGTCGAGCCCGGTGCCCGCGGTCAGGCGCTGTAGCCATTCCAGGCGGGTGTTCGTGGGGTCCCACGGCATCGCCAGCGTCCACGACCGAACCGGGAGATAGGGCAGCGTCTGGCTGACGAAGGTCTTCCAGGACTTCTCCACATCTCGGACCTGTGCGCTCGTCAAGGGTCGGTTGTACCGCTTGACCTGGTAGATGTCGTAGCCATCTGGGGTGGGCACGCGAATGTCGACGCCGCGGTCCCCCCGCGCAGGAGTGATCCGGTTACCTCGCGGGTGATCCAGCAGCAGCATCGCTGCCACGAACTCTTCGATCTTCTCGCCAGGCTCGAGTTCCCAGTTCACCCTTGTCACACGTCACAGCAAACCATTCCAAATCCGCGCGCACCCAGATTCAGGATCCGAACGCCACCGCCAATTTGCGCGCTTAACCTCCTCGAAGGCCTCTCTAGCCTCCCGGCGAGCACCGGCGAGCGCCCCCACCGATACTCCCCCTGACCAGCAGGAACGTACCGCCGCGGCCCCTTTCTGCCGTATTCCGGCCGGACCCGCTGATGGGGCACCCTGTACCGACACGACGTCGCCCACCAGTTCGCCGACCGACCTGGCGCGCTCTGCATCGAGGGCCGGTCACTGGGCTGCGGACGCATCAGCCTGGGTCTTGGCAAAGCACGACTGCGCGTCCGCTATGCGGACGTGACAGGCCTGCGCGATGTCGGTCCAGGAAGTTCCGTCTGCGCGCAGGGTCTGCACCGCGTGGCGCAAGGCCGTGTCGTAGCGCAGGCGCGCCTCGGCGAGGGTGTCGAGTTCGGCGGACTGCGGGCGCACCTGCACGGGCGGGGCAGTTGGGGTGCCGAAACGCAGCGCCAGCGCCTGCCGCGCGCTGGCCTGGAGTTCACTCAGCGTGCGGCCGTGGACGACGACGCCATGCGCACCGGCCGGTGTGATCCACCGCCGTTCCCTCCGAATGGCCGGCAAGACGATGGCGTCCCCGTTGGTTGCGAGTTCGGCCGTGGGTTTATTGTCGGTCACGCGCCCGCCTCCAGGATCGTGATGACCTCGTCGGCCGTTGCGGCTGGCAGGTCTCCGCGGGGCAGCACGAACTGGCGGCCGCTGGCATCGTAGAGGACGTGGGTGTCGGTCTGCCGTACCGTCGTGAGTTGGATACCGCGCTGGGCGGCGGCCGTGTGCACTCGCTCCCAGCCGGGGGCTTGCCGCTCGCGCATCTGCGCGGTCACCCGCTGAGTCTCATGCCACTCCTCTAGCGGCACGATCGCCGGATGGGCCTGCTGGTGCGACCACACCCAGTCGGCAATGGGGTTGATCCGGCTATGGTTGGTCCGGGCCGCGCATCTGTTGAACACCTGATAGCCGCTGTACTTTGGCTGTGCGAGCATCTTGCGGACTCGCCGCGCCGCCCACAACACCTGCCCGTCGGCAAGCGGATAGCGGTCAAGGTCGGTGGCTAACAGGCGGGCGATCTCGCCATCCCGGAGCTGTTCGTCTCGGCGGAGCCGGAACACTTCCTTGACGGTGTCGGCGCGGCGCTGGTCGGGGTGCAGGGCGAGGCGCATCTTGGGGCGGCCGCCGCCGAACCTGTTGGCGGCTGGAGGAGCATCCGGGTCCACGACGGCGATGTAGCCGTAACAGGGCGGGCCGTGCCGGTATCCGGCAGCGGCGTGCTGGCGTTGGCCGCGCATGGACTGCTCCAGCAGTTCGTGGCGGTAGATCTCAGCGCGGACCTGCGCGGTGCGGCGCAACTCCAGCTGCCCAGTGGTCATTCCGCCGCGGGGCTCGTTGGCGCACTCCAGCGTCACACCGCGGGACGCCAGATGGTACTCGACTTGAAGGCTGGGCAGCATGTCGCGGGCGACGCGACTGATGCGTTCGCACACCACCCGGTCGAGCTCACCGCGCTCCACCCACTCCAGCAGCTCCCGCAGCCCGCCGTCGCGGGGCACGGGCACTCCGAGCCGCCCGTAATCGTCAGCGGAGCCCTGGCTGCGGTCGTCCAGGCCAAGCATGCCCGACTCCACGTCCCAGAAATAGGCGGTGAACGCCTCGCCGGGCGCCAGGAGCACGGACGCCTCGGTGAGCTGCCCAGCGATCGAGGAGCGAGGATCCTGGTTGTCCTTGGTGGAGCAGCGGCCGAGGAACGCAGTCCTGGCCGGTCGCGTGCTCGCCGCGGCCTGGTAGCCGGGAAGGTCACTGAGATCGATCGGGGGATCGAACATAGGCCCGTCCTTGCAGGTTGAGGAGACGCCAATGTGAGCCCTGTCCGAAGAAGGGCTCTACCCCCACATAGGTGGGGAGCATCCCCGCTACTGCGGGGCCCACGGACCGACGCCGCGGCGCCGCTCCTAATTCCGTGCGCCACGCCCGGCATGCCGGGGTGTAGTGGTGATCGGAATGAGCCCTAACGTTGCCATGCGGGACCCGCGCACGGCAAGGGCCGGTCTGGTTGCCCTCAGGCCGCCGCTCCTGGGAGACATGTTTGCAATCTTGTTTTCTGCAGGTGGACGATAGGTATATGAAGGGAGCAACGCCTGTTCAGGTCCGTGTGGCGTTCGGGACCAGGCAGCGGCTGGCTGACCGTTTGCGCGTGGAGAAGACCCGGCGGCAGGAGATCCTCGCCGAGCCTCACTGGCGACCAGCGAAAGGGACTACGGCCGAGGCACGGGCGCAGCTGCGGGCCCGGGCCCGCGCGCACCTGGCCCAGCTACGCCGGGCGGGGGAGTTGTGCGATTCCGTCGATGTCCTGATGACCCACGCGGTGCGTGCTGAGCTTGCCGAGCGTGGATGGGATCATCCGTGGCCGGTCCCGCCGCCCGGGGCGCCGCGGTCGGGCCGCTGGCCAGGCAGTCGTGACCGGTCCTGGCCGGAGGCGATCCCGATGCGTCTGCCGGCTGAGCTCGCGGAATGGGTGTATTGCGGGTGCTGGCACACTAGCGCTCCCGCGATCGCCGCGCTGCGCGCATGGCGCGACTCGCACCCCGAGGCCATCACCGCCCGCAACAACCCCGCGCTGTACGCCGAGTACGAGGCCCTCGCTAACCAGGTCACGACACCCGGCGACGTCCTGCGTGCGGCTGCTCTCCGCGCCCTGAGCCCGGCCTGAATTGGCGAGTCGGAAACTTAGTTTGCAAACTTCATTTACCCAGGTAAACCGCCACTTCCGAGCAAATTGCAAAGTGTCGTCGAGCTGCCGTACCGTCGCCCTCACCGGCCCCAGATGGGGCAGGGGTTGCGACGACGAGAGGGCTACCGATGACAGCGCAGACCTCGCCGACTAAGCAGGGCAGCGGCCCCGCGCCGCCGCGTACGAGAGCCCACGATCACGCCGAGCTTGCCGCCGCGCTGGGCTGGACCATGGGCCAGCTCGGCCGCGCGCTCGCCGCCGGCGTCCTGCCCGCCTACGACATGAAGACGCCGCGGTGGTCGGCTCGCCTGGTGACGGAGATGCTCGGCCGGCGGGAGGAGCTGACGGCCGCGATTCCCGACGACGCGGACGAGTCCGAGCTGATGACCATGCTCGGGATCGGCCACGGCGACCTCCGGCGGGGCCGCGACGCCGAGGTGATTCCCGCCCCGGACCGGCCCCCGTACTGGACCCGGGCGCTGGCCGAGCAGCTCGCCGCACGTGCCGAGGAGATCCGCGCGGCGATCCCGCCGCAGCCGCTGGGGCTGCGCCGTTGTGCCGAGCTGCTGGCGGAGCGGACCGGGTTGGAGGTCACCGACGCCGACGTACGGGTCCTGGAGGAGCGCGGGCTGACCCGGGTCGTGGACTGCTACAAGAAGTGGGACCTGTACGACGTGGGCGCGCTGGTGGCGCTCGTCGGCCAGGAGGACGGGCTGGCCACGTTGACCGGGATCGTCGCCGACCGGCAGGCGTGGCTGGCCGACTCGATCACTGCCGAGGACGCCGCGCGCTGGCTTGGCTGGCACGTGCGCGACCTGGAGCGCGTGGCCGCCGCACGCGGCATGACGGCGGGCAGGTTCGGGCGGTGGGCCCGCACCGACATCGCCGCCCTCACCGAGGACGAGGCCCTGATCGAGCGCGTGCGCCGCGAGCAACTGCTTGGACCCGAGCAGGCCGCGCAGCACATGGAGATCCGCCGCCGCGACTTCGACTACGTCGTGGCCGCCGGGTGGATCCGGCCTGTTCTGCACGTGACGCGCGAGGTCGGCGTCCGCAAGACGGTGGAGGTGCCGCTGTATCAGGTCGGCGACCTGGAGGACGCGCTGGCCATGCCGGGCGTGGACTGGGAGGCTGTACGCGCGGTAAGGCCCGGTCAGCCCTCGCCGCTGCGGGAGCACACCCGGTTGCCGATCGCGAGGGCGGACGCCATCCGCGCGTTCTGCGCCCAGCTCGGCCACGAGTGGTCGGTGGAGGTGTGGCCGCACTACTGGAACGGCGGCGACCGGTGGGAGATCGACTGGGAGATCCGGGAGGACGGCCATCCGACCAAGGCGGAGGTGGCCGCAGCGCTCGCCGCGCACCGCGGCGCCCGCAAGTACGCCGACCAGATCACCTTGTCCACCGCGGTCGGGCAGGTCATCCGCTGGGCCCGCGAGTGCCTGCGCCCCGGCGTCGCGGTCGTGCTGGACACCGAGACCACCGGCATGGACGGCGTCATCATCGAGATCGCCGTCGTCGACGCCTGCACCGGCGAGACTCTGCTGAACACCCTGGTCAACCCCGGCACCGTGCCGATCGAGCCGGGCGCCCGGGCGGTGCACGGCATCACCGACGCCGAACTCCAGGACGCCCCGACCTGGCAGGAGGTCGGCCCCGCGTTCCTCCAGGCGGTGGACGGCCGCCGAATCCTGGCCTACAACGCCCCCTTCGACGCCGGCGCCGTCAGGGCCACGCACCGTGTCGCGGGGCTCGACGTGCGGGACCTGCCCGGCCCGGACCGGTGGGACTGCCTGATGCGGGCACGCTCCACCTGGGCCCGGATCGGGCGATGGCTGCCGCTCGGCGGTGGCCACCGCGCCCTCGGCGACGCGCTCGACGCGCGCCGGGTCCTCCAGGCGATCGGCGCACCGACCGAGCGCACCCGGCGGGAGGTGAGCGTCTGATGGCACAGCTCCGCCTGATGGGCGACCGACGCCGACGCCGTGGAACACGTGCTGGCCATCCTCGTGCCGTGGCTGCGCGCCTGCCCCGACCTGGTGGTCGGAGACCCCACCCGGCTCCGGCACCGCAGCGGCGGAGGCCGGATCGTGTTCGAGGTCATAGCCACCCCCGGCCGCCCGTACGCCTCCGCTGAGCGCGTCGACCCCGAGCACCACGACTCCGACCGGCCGCCGAGCGGCGCACGCCGGCGCGCCCTGCCCAATTAGCCCCGGTAGCGCGGTGAGCGGCGGGCGTCATCCTCCCCAGCGCCCGATTACGCCAGGAGCTGGGCCAGGCGGCCCCCACTGAGGAGCGATCGGGTCGGCTTCCTGCGCCTGCGGCGGGAGAATATGGACTAGTCCCTGTAGCGCCTGACCTGCGGCGATAGGCGGTGATGGCGGTGGCGAGGTTGGCCTGGTCCTCAGTGCTGGACAAAGCGCGGGCGGTCGTGGAGGGGTACGCCGAGCCCGTGACGTTGCGGCAGGTCTTCTACCGCCTGGTCGCTGCCAGTGTGATCCCCAACACCGTCTCGTCCTACAAGAGGCTGTCAGCGCTCACCGCCGGCGCCCGCCGGGCGGGCACCTTCCCGGATCTGGCCGACCATGGCCGCCGCATAGCCCGGCCGTTGTCCTTCACCGACGTCACCGACGCCCGGGCGTGGCTGCGGCAGGTCTATCGGCGGGACCGCACCGCCGGGCAACCAGCGGCGATCTATCTCGGCGTCGAGAAGGACGCTCTGGTCGCTCAGCTCGCCGCCTGGTACGACGAGTTCGGTCTTCCGGTCGTCGCGCTGCGTGGCTACGGCTCGCAGACCATTGCCGACCTGGTGCGCCGCGATGCTCAGCGTGCCGGACGTCCGGCAAACTTGTTGTACGCGGGGGATTTCGACAGCTCGGGTGAGGACATCGAGCGTGACTTCGTGGTCCGCACCGGCTGCTGGATGCACACGGAGCGTGTCGCCCTGACCGCCGACCAGATCGCCCAGTTCGATCTGCCGCCACAGCCCGGCAAGGCCACCGACTCACGCGCCGCCGCCTTCACCGCTGCGCATGGGCGTCTGGTGCAAGTCGAGGTCGACGCCTTAGCGCCCGATGACCTTCATCGCCTCTTCAACCTGGCTCTGGCGCGCTGGTGGGATCGTGGTGCCTACGAGGCGGTTCTGGAATCCGAACAGCGGGACCTGGACCAGCTCGATGAACGGTGACCGACCCCGAGCAGGGCGCGTTGCCTAGGGCGGCCGTGTCTCCCACTCTGTCGCATGACCACAGCCCACCACCGGCTGCGAGAGCGTCGATCTGTAGGCGGCGAGGAACTCAATCGTCGTCGGCCGACGACCGCCGGATGGCCAGCTCATCGCCGGCCCGCTCCATCCGCTCCAGGCGGCTGTGCAGCTCGGTCACCTGGTCGCGCATCATCGCCACGGCGCTCTCGCTCGTCCCAGACGGGGCGGACACGTGGATGACCGTGCGGGGGCGGCGGCCGACGCCGGCGAGCACCGGCAGCGACAGCACCGCCCACACCAGCACGGTCAGCCCACCGGACAGGGCTTGGCCGGTGGGCGGGCTGCCGGCGTAGACCATGCCCACGGTGGCCGCGCCGTACAGGATCCAGGCCAGGCGCGCGGCCCAGCCGCGAAACAGCCCCAGCAGCCACAGGCACGGCCCGGCCAGCGCCCACACCTGCCACAGCGCCTCCGGGGTGGCGGGCAGTCCAGCGGCGTGCGCGCTCAAGTACGCGCGGACCGGCCGGGTGACGACCGCCAAGACATCGGAGGCAGCGACCCTGTTCAGCCCGCTCGCGGCGGTTGTGACCACAGCACCGATCAGCCCGAGCACCAGCCACAACACCCCGGCCACGACTATCACCGCGACCAGGACCACGACCGCCACCGTCCCGATCAGCAGCAGCCGGGCCCGGGTGTCGTCTTCGCCGTAGCGCTGCTGAAGCTGCTCCTGGAGCCGGTCGTAGGCGGCGAACACCTTCAGCACGGGATGCTCATCCCCCTGCGGCGGCCGGCTCAACGGCTCTTCCTTCCGTACCGGATCTGTCCCTCGCTCATGCCGCCATGATCAGGAATCACGCGGGGACGGGAAAGTCTCCTCAAGGGAGCGCCTGCCTGTCCCACCCGGGCCGGGATGCCTTCTACCGCCGCTCCGGGATTCGAGATCGGCCGGTGAGGCCGTCGACCTGTGGGTCATCTTCGGGGTACAGGCCACGGCTTTCCCCGGTGCCGACGAGCGGGTCTTCCACCGTTGGCATCTGCCGACCTGAGCACCTTTGCTGACTCTTGCGCGCTCCAGCGCGGGACGGTCCTTCCGGTCAGCCGTTCGGCTTCCTCGTGCAGGGCCTGGATCAGTAGCAACTCCAGAGGCAAATCCTCCAAACCGTTCGGAATTTCCACCATGACCTCCTTGGTGAACAGACGCACCAAACGCCCCAAACGTTGACACCTCACCTCACCAGGCCTCCGCGGGCGCTCTGGTCTAACCCCCGGCCCTGTCCGGGAATCCCCGCCCCGGAGGGAGCTGACGCGAGGTGGCCGCGGCCCGGAGTTCTTTCAGATCGGGGATGTGGTTATAGAGCGTGCCGGGGGAGACGCCAAGCAGTCTGGCGATGGACGTGATGGAGTGCTCGGGGTTGGGAAGCATGTCCCGGGCCGCGCGTAGCAGGTCGGGGTGGACGACGGTGGGGTGCCCGCTGACCCGGCCGCGGGCACGGGCGGCGGCCAGGCCCTCGCGGGTGCCGTCGACGATGAGCTCGCGGATGAACTCGGCAAGGGCAGCGAAGACGCTCTCGGGCCGTACGGGGGTGCTGTCAAAACTCAGCGACAAGGACAGGCCGTCACAGGCGGGTGCTGTCGGTTCTCGCCGACAAAACCAGGTTGACGTTGACGGGAGGGGCATAGGTTGAGTGGACGATTTCGGATGGAGTCGTCCAGATCGCCTGCCCTGATCCCCGCAGGCATAAGGAGTTCCCGATGACACCCAGTCCAGGGCCGACCTTCACAGTCACCGTCGGCCAGGACGCCGGTGTCACCGTGGTCCGTGCCGCCGGTCAGCTGACAGACGCCTCAGCCCCGCTCCTGCGCACCCAGCTGAGGCAGCTCGCAGACGTCCCGGTGCTGATCGTGGACGTGTCGGATCTGGTGTTCTGGGACTCCGCCGGGTTGGCTGAGCTGGTGGAGGCGTGGCGGCGCAGCCGCAATACGGGAACCCGGCTCATGCTGGCCGGGGCCGGGCCGCATCTGACCCAGGTGCTGGAGCTGACCGGGTTGCACACCACCTTCGAGATCCACCCGCAGGTGGCCGCGGCCCTGCGCGCCGCCGCTCAGTCGCGCCAGCAGCCCGCCGATGAGCGGTTCGGCCCGGCATGACGAGGACTGCGGGAGCGATCGAGCGCAGGCCGAGGCTCCCGGCGGGCAGGTGAGGTCAGCGCGTGCCAGCGACCTTGCCCTGCGCAGGCGGCACCTCGCTGTCGGATGCGGGGCAGGTCGCGCAGGAGAGCCGAGGGGATGGCCGCGAGTTCCCAAACAGGGATGCAACATGCGCCGGGCAGATCCGTCCAGCCGGACAATCAGCAATCAAGAGTCCCTGACCCGCAGGTCAGAGCTGCCAGTCGGTGTACAAGCCGTGCTGGAAGGACCCACCCGGACACTCTACGAAACCGCCAAGCATGCCTTGGTCAGCTCCATGAGCGAGGCTAGATGTCGGTGCCGGCGGCTACGGTAGCGGCTCGTGGATGACCTTGCCAAGCTGGCCGGGACTGTCCGGCAGCTCGCCGACCAGGCGGCGATGACGCTGGTTCCGGCGGTGCCGGAAACCGATCTCGGATCAGAGGTCTGTCTCGGGCCAGCCGAGCTCGACCTGCCGGCCTTCCTGGACATCGCCTGCAAGCACGGCGGCGGTCTGCTCTACCTGCGGGCCAACCCGTTCGATCCCGCCGACGACGAGCACGAGGTCAGCGAACCGCCCGCACACCTGGCCAGGCGCAAGGGGCAGATCGGCCATCTGAGTGTCGCGTTCGCGGCGAACGGGATCGTGCACGTCTGGCAGGACCGCGCGGCCTGGTACACCGAGTGGCAGCAACTGGCGAACGCGCAGTCATCGCGCAAGGACTACGACGAGGACGACGAAGACGAGCAGCACACCGACCAGGAGCGCGCGCAGCTCGCCGAACTGGTCGACGCCCTGTTGGCCGATCCCGAGTTCCGGGCGGCCAAGGCGACTGCTCGGCGGCGGGTCGGCGAGGCGGCCATGCCGGGCGAGACCAACCGCGGTTGGTCCTCATGGCGGATCATCAGTGCCGCGTGTGACCGGGCCGAGGAGCTGGCCGGGGACAAGTACCGCGAGCTGTACGCCCGGATTGATGAGCTGGCCCCCGAGCTGGCGGCCGAGCCCGAGTTTCAGCGCAGCCGTACGGCCCCTGCCCGAAAGCAGGTCACCGAGCGATTTCTCATCTCCCATGCGGATGGGTTCAGCGGGCCGACCTACGTCCGTGAGGAGCTGTGCGCGCGGGCACAGCAGCTCGTGAAGGCTGCCAGCGGGAAGAACCCCGGGTCGTTTTGATCGCAGCGGCGAGGACCGCGCGGTCTTCGCGGGCGAGGTCGCGTCAGTCGTCGCGACCGTGATGGCCCGTTGAGCTGTCTCGGAGCCCCACAGCCCCGGCCGAACTCCTTACAGATCACGCTCTACAGCGCCGCGTCGGATCCTCGGTTCACCGGGCGAATCACAAATTGGTGACAGCGAGAGCAGATCGCTGGAGGACCACAAGCAATCTTCCCTAGGCTCGCAAACAGTCTTTACAATGGTTGTAAACATGAGTCAACTTCAATTCTCCTCTGACTAGCGAGTGCTATGGATGTCTCCTCACATGCGTTAACGCGCATGGTTTTACAACACGATGGATCCACGACCCGGATTCTGACGTGCCTGCTCGGCGAGCCCTTGAAAGTGCGCGTGCTACGTCAGCACGATGAGGCCGCCTCGGCGTTGGCCCCCCACGTCTCCGCCCATCTCAAACTCTCCAGCGAAGACCACGCCATCGTGCGACGCTCGCAGTTGGTCAGGGCGACAGGGGAGGCCGTTTCGCTGAACACGGTGATCATGGTTCCTTCCCGCCATCCGATTGTGGCGGCGATATCTGAAGCGGACGACGTCCCCCTGGGGCATATTCTGGCCCAGCACGTGCCCGGCCATCATCGGCGGATCCTCAACCACGGCACCGTATGGCACGATGCGTGGTCAGACCTCGATCGCCACTGCGCCTACCGCGAGTACCTGATCTGTCTCGAGTCCGAGCCGATCCTCTACATTCAGGAGGTCTTCAGCCCGGAGATCGTCCCGGCCGCCCCCAGGTCAGACGCCGCCTTGCAGGTCCATAGCGACCTACTCCTGATGCCCACCTCCCCGGAGCGGGTCGGGGCTTCCGCGCCGCCCCCGTCATGGTGATCACGTTGACGCCCGAGGCCACGCAGGACGACGTCGAGACGATCGTCGAGCTCGTTGCGGCGGCGGGCGGGGAGGCGTTCGCGAGCCGCGGCGTGAACCGTACGATCGTCGGCCTCATCGGCGACGTCGAGCAGTTCGCCACACTGAACCTGCGCGCCATGCCGGGCGTCGCGGACGTCGTGCGGGTCTCCACGCCGTACAAGCTCGTGAGCAGGGAGAACCATCCCCAACGCTCCGCGGTGACCGTGCGCGGCGTGCCGATCGGCCCGGACACCGTCACTCTCATCGCGGGCCCGTGCGCGGTCGAGACGCCGGAGCAGACGCTGGAGGCCGCGCTGATGGCCAAGGCGGCGGGCGCGACGCTGCTGCGCGGCGGCGCCTACAAGCCGCGCACCTCGCCGTACGCCTTCCAGGGACTGGGCGAGGAGGGCCTGCGGATCCTGGCCGACGTGCGCGAGCAGACCGGGCTGCCGATCGTCACCGAGGTCGTGGACGCCCACGACGTGGCGCTCGTGGCGTCGTACGCCGACATGCTGCAGGTCGGCACCCGCAACGCGCAGAACTTCGCGCTGCTGCAGGCCGTGGGCGCGGCGGGCAAGCCGGTCATGCTGAAGCGGGGCATGACGGCGACCATCGAGGAGTGGCTGATGGCGGCCGAGTACGTCGCCCAGCGCGGCAACCTCGACATCGTGCTGTGCGAGCGGGGCATCCGCACCTACGAGCCCGCCACCCGCAACACGCTCGACATCTCGGCGGTCCCGGTCGTGCAGCGGCTGTCGCACCTGCCGGTGATCGTGGACCCGTCGCACTCCGGCGGCCGGCGCGACCTCGTGCTGCCGCTGTCGCGGGCCGCGGTCGCGATCGGGGCCGACGGCCTGATCGTCGACGTCCACCCCCACCCCGAGCAGGCCCTGTGCGACGGCCCGCAGGCCCTGGTGAACGGGGACCTGGACGACCTCGCGGCGGTCATGCGCGACTTCCCCCCGCTGCTGGGCCGCACCGCGACGACGGCGGCGTCCCCGATCCCCGCCTGAACCCGTCCCGCCCGAACCCGTCGCGCCCGAACCGGGTCCGCAGGGGCCCGGGAACCGCGTCAGGCGGTCCCGGGTCCCGGCGGGGCCGAAGGACGAACGCCGTCTCAGACGTCGAGCTTGTACGGCTGGATCGAGTCGGCCAGCTGGGCGGCGAGGTCCTCGGCGTCCAGGCGCCGCTCGATCTGCTTGAGGTCCTCGATCTTCGCGCGGGTCTCGGCCTGCCGGGGCGCGAGCAGCGTGCAGCAGTCCTCGTCGGGCAGCTCGGAGATCTCCAGCGTCCCGATCCGGCGGGCCTCGGCCATGATCTCGGTCTTGTCCAGGCCGATCAGCGGGCGCAGGATCGGCAGGTCCACGGCGTGGTCCTGGGCCGTGATGTTGGCCAGGGTCTGCGAGGAGACCTGGCCGAGGCTGTCGCCGGTGACCAGCGCCTCGGCATGGATGCGGTGGGCGACCTCCTCGGCCGTCTTGAGCATCAGCCGCCGCTGCGCGATCACCGCGAGCCGGTCCTGGCCGGAGTTCCTGATCGACTGCTGCGCCTTGCCGAACGGCACCACCCACAGCCGCGACTTGCCCTGGAATTTGTCCAGGTTGCGCACCAGCGCGTACGCCTTGTAGATCGACTCCGAGGTGGTGAACGGGATGCCGGAGAAGTGCAGGAAGTCCACCCGCAGGCCGCGCCGCATCATGCGGTAGGCGGCGACCGGGGAGTCGATGCCGCCGGACAGCAGCGCCAGCGCCCGGCCGCTGGAGCCGACCGGCAGGCCGCCCTGGCCCGGCCTGCCCCCGGTGAACAGGAACGCCTCGTCCTTGTCCACCTCGATGTGCACGGTCAGTTCCGGGTTGCTCAGGTCGACCGGCAGCCCGTAGGTGTCGTTGATCGCCCCGCCGACCACGCGATCCAGCTCGTTGGAGCGCAGCGGGAAGCGCTTGTCGCGACGCCGCGACCGTACGGCGAAGCGCGCCTTGCGGGCCACCTCGTCGCTGTCCCCGATCAGCTCGATCGCGGCCTTGGTGATCGAGTCGGGGTCCTTCGCCACCCGCCAGGCGAGGTGAACCAGCACGATCCCGGGCACGTCGGCCACGCGGGCCGCCACCGTCTCGGCCTCCTCCACTTCGGTCCCCGGGGGCAGGAACAGGGCGATCACCCCGTGCCGCTGGCGGATGTCGACCCGGTGGCCCTTGAGAGCGTGCTTGATGTTCGCCCGCAGGCGCATCTCGAAGATCTCGCGGTTCCGGCCCTTCAGAACCACCTCGCCTAACTTGAGCAGCACCGAGGGCTCTCCGAGGGCGGTCATGGTCATCTGTGGAAACCTCCGGACGGACATGGGCGGCCGTCACGCCGGGGAGGGCACGGCCGGGGGACATACGCCAAGGACAACGCGTCACAGCGATGCGGGCTTCCCCACTGTAATGCCGTCGCCGGACAACGCCGATTGCGCCTAGATGATTGATTCCAAGCCCTCCGGCTGGGTCAGTGGTCGTATGCGATCAGCGACCGTTTGACCGGCTGACCGGTCCTGTCGTTGTGCCAGATCACGCAGGTCAGGGCCAGGATCCGGATGACCA